>JBEHXF010000009.1:0-49734 GCA_048498835.1 Chlamydiota bacterium
CCGGAAGATGAGCTTCTCCGAGCCCTCGTTTTTGACTCTCATTATGACTCCTACCGGGGTGTCATGGTCTATATCCGCGTCGTTTCTGGTGAACTGACGAAGAAGTCACTCATTCGCTTCATGGCAACCCAAAAGACTTTTGAGGTCAATGAAGTGGGTGTTTTCGGACCAGAAGAGCGCCCCGTCGAAGTCTTGCGCCCTGGAGAAGTAGGCTATTTCGTCGCTAATATCAAAAACACTCATGATGTAAAAATCGGCGATACCGTAACTCTTCACAAATTTCCTGCGCCTACTCCCCTCCCCGGTTTTAAAGTCATAGCTCCCGTTGTCTTCGCAGGTATCTATCCAGTTGACTCCTCTGATTTTGAAGCGCTCCGCGATGCACTCAGCAAATTACAACTCAATGATTCAGCCCTTCACGTTGAACAAGAGAGCAGCCTTGCGCTCGGTTTTGGCTTTCGTTGCGGCTTCCTCGGCCTTCTCCATTTGGAAATCGTCTTTGAGCGCCTTTCCCGCGAGTTCGACCTTTCGATCATCACAACCGCTCCTTCGGTCATCTATCGCTTCATCTTAAATAGCGGGGAAACAGTGGATGTCGATAATCCTGCCCACTACCCCGACCCATCTCATATCGATTACGTAGAAGAGCCTTGGGTTCATGTTCACATCATGACTCCATCCGATTATCTCGGCGCCATTATGTCGCTCTGTATGGATAAGCGCGGAGAGCTTCTGAAAACCGAATCAATGGGCATTTCTCAGCTTCTCCTTACCTATGCCTTGCCGATGAATGAAATCATCACCGATTTCAATGACAAACTCAAATCGGTCACGCGCGGCTATGGCTCCTTTGATTATGAGCCAGCAGGCTATCGGAAGGGCGATATCATTAAGCTGGAAATTCGCGTTAACGAAGAGCCGGTCGACGCCTTCTCCTGTCTGGTTCATCGCTCAAAAGCAGAGCATAAAGGTCGGGCTATCTGCGCCAAACTAAAAGAAGTGATTCCTCAACAGCTCTTCAAAGTACCTATCCAAGCAGCTATTGGTGGCAAAATTGTTTCCCGTGAGACAATTAGCGCACTCACCAAAAACGTAACAGCTAAGTGCTACGGCGGCGACATCACCCGTAAGCGCAAACTCTGGGAAAAGCAGAAAGAGGGTAAAAAGAAAATGAAGGAAATTGGAAAGGTCAACATCCCCCAAAGCGCCTTCATGGAAGTTTTGAAAGCAGAGTAGGCGGCTGTAAAATTGAATCGATAAACGATTCAACAACCTCGCTCCCTTTTTGCCGAATTTTCTCGATTCCAGGCATTTTGCCAAAACGCGAGACCCGATAGGAAAGTGTAGCCTGCTTCACGGCTTCATCTAAATAATCGGAAATATCATCGATTCCCCATTCTACGCCCAACTTCTTCAACATCAAAAGCTCATCGAGCGTCATCTCTGTTAAGTCACACTCAAAGAGTTGGACGTAATCAAAAAAGGTTCTGGCTACCTTCATCGAAATACCAGCAATTTTTTCCGGCATTTCCTTAGGGGATCTTAAATTCCAAATGCTTGGAGAAAAGAAAAGCATTTCTTCTTTTTCTTTTGAATTTCCAATAGAAATGACTTTCTCTTCCGGATTTCCGGCTAAATTTTGGATCTCATCGCGCAAAGCTTTTTCATCATCTGTTAGATCACGTTTTCCTAAAAGAGATGCTTGAGCTGCATGACTAAAAGCTGTTCTCGCTAGCTCCAAAAAATAATGAATTCCCTCAGCGTTTTCAAAAGCTCGCGAAACTAAACTTCTCGCTTTGTCTAACATTCGCATTCCCTCTTTTTCCAATGACTCTAAATCAAGCGGTGGCATAGGAAGTAAGATGCGAATCAGAGGGGTCATTTTGCCGCTTTCTGGAAAGGAGCAGTCTAAAATAAGCTGTTTTGCATCGGGAGGAACTTCAGAGAGTTTTATCTTACACGCTGAGCCATTCAACTCTGAAAGCTGGTAGGTTCTTAAAAGCTGTTTTCCCCGTTTTAAATAAAACTGCCCAAGTTCTAAATCAGGATAGAGTTCGGGATGTTCACTCATTTGAGTAAAAATTCTTTGCGCCGTTTCTTCAACATTAAATTCTCGATCTAAAACAGAAGGTTGGTCTGTATTTAAACGTTGAAAAGAATCGGCTGAAAGCCGTTGCAAGTTAAATTGTAGATAGGGAATTACCCCTGTTTTCTGAAAGTAAACGGGTGGACAACCATGCGCCTCTAAATGTGTTTTCACTTTAAAAACCCCGAACTTTAGGCGTTGTAGGTTGAAGAACTTACATCGCCACCGCGGCCAGTCCAATTCGTATGAAAGAACTGTCCGCGCGGTTTATCCGTTCGCTCATAGGTATGAGCTCCGAAATAGTCCCGCTGCGCTTGCAACAGATTAGCTGGAAGGCGGCCACTTCGGTAGCCATCAAAGAAAGAAAGGGCTGTACTAAAGCAAGGAAGGGGTATACCCATCAATGCCCCTTGCGCAACGACTTGGCGCCATGCATTCAAAGCATGCTTCATTTCTCCCGCAAAGAATCCATCTAACAAAAGAGAGGGAAGCTTCGGGTTTTTCTCAAAAGCCTGTTTGATGTTTCCAAGGAATTTACTTCGTATAATGCATCCGCCACGCCACATGAGTGCAATCGATCCAAAATGGAGATTCCACTTCATCTCAGCCGAAGCTTGGCGCATCAGCATAAATCCTTGTGCATAGCTGACGATTTTGGAAGCATAAAGCGCCTGCGCTACTTGTTCGACAAATGCTTTTCGATCTCCTTTAAATGGAACAATCTCGCCACCGAGAGATTTTTCGGCTGCTACACGCTCTTCTTTTAAAGCAGAGAGGCAGCGAGCAAAAACAGCTTCGCCAATCAATGTAAGAGGCATACCTCGGTCCAGAGCGTCGATAGCGGTCCACTTCCCAGTCCCCTTTTGCCCCGCAACATCGAGGATTTTATCGACGAGCGGTTTGCCATCCGCATCTTTCTTACTGAAGATATCCGCCGTGATTTCAATGAGATAACTATCGAGAGCCCCTTTATTCCATTTTGAAAAGACAGAGGCCAATTCATCGGCAGAAAAGCCGAGTCCGCGATGGAGAAGATCGTATGCTTCACAAATGAGTTGAATATCGCCATATTCAATCCCATTGTGGACCATTTTAACATAGTGGCCTGCGCCCCCTTCTCCCACCCAATCACAGCAAGGCTCTCCTTCAGATTTGGCGGAGATTTTTTGAAAAATATCCTTCACATGAGGCCACGCTTCAGGATTGCCACCGGGCATAATCGAAGGGCCATGACGGGCTCCCTCTTCTCCCCCAGAGATCCCCGCGCCCATAAAAAGGATTCCTTTCGCCTTCAAAGCGTCATAGCGCCTCTGGCTGTCTGGAAAGTGGCTATTTCCCCCATCGATGACGATATCGCCGACCTCGAGGAAGGGTTCCACTAAATCAATGAACTCATCAACCGGATCACCCGCCTTCACCATCAACATCACGCGGCGAGGACGTTTTAAAGCGCCTATAAATTCCTTTAGATCGTGAGCGCCAATAATAGATTTGCCCTTAGCTGGCCCTTTTAAAAACTCATCGACCTTGGAAACAGTACGGTTAAAAACTGCAACGGTAAAGCCATTATCAGCCATATTTAGGACGAGGTTTTGTCCCATCACAGCCAATCCAATCAATCCAATATCCGCTTTACCCGTCATTTTCCTCTCTCCATTAAAAGAGACAATATAACCTTACACAGGGCTGAAAAGCAACTTTCTCAGTTTGAATTTGGATAATAGACAACACTCTGAACCTGCTCTGCCGCAAGAACAAGGGTAGAGGGTATATTTTGATTGGCCAAATAAGTGACCAAAAGCAAGGTATCATTCGGCGAGACCAAGGTGACACCTTGTACCCTGGTCACAAGACTATTGGGAATCGCCGGATTGTAAGGCCCGCTCACGGTCGTATAAAGTGCTACTGAAGATCTTGAGCTTTTGTAAGGGGTTGTATTCAACAGCGTCGATACCACGTTTTGGATATCCGCTGCCCTTTGCACCGTATTGACCGACAAATAAGGGGCGATCCCCGCATTGAAGTTCGATGTATAGCTCGAACCTTTCGGAAGAGGGACCGAAGAATAGGCCAAAACTAAAATCTGCTCAATGGGCACAACGAGATATTGCGCCGTGGTTCCCGGCGGGAGATACTTCACAATGAGCAATGTATCATTTGTCGCAGGCGTTGCTGATTGGACATAGGGAATCAAGCCATTGACGACATAAGGTGCGTAGGGAAAAGGGATCGTCGAGCTGAGTTGAATCACCACTTCTGATTGCGTCGTGTAATAAGGCGCTGAATTTAACGTCGCGATCATGTTAACAACGTGCGTCCCTCTCACAGACCCATCAATCGGAAAAATCGCCGTTTGCGCAACCCCAAAACCAAAAGAAGCAACCAGCATAAAGAAAAAAAGAGACAACTTTCCCATATACCCCTCAAAAGACAAACAGCTTAACTCACAGTAAAAATTTTTATCAACACATCCGCCATTGTTTCTTAAGAAATTCTCCCTTACACTAGTTCTCTTTTTTGTCCTCGTAGCTCAGTGGATAGAGCGGTCGCCTCCTAAGCGGCAGGTCGCGGGTTCAATTCTCGCCGAGGACGTTATTTGAGTTTCTTCATGAAGTGATCGATCCCGTCGGCTACGCCACGGGCGATTTTTTCTTGGTATTCACGCGTTTTGAGATTGGTTCTCTCTCCTGGATTGGAGATAAAACCTCCTTCGAGTAAGACGGCGGGGATAGACGTTTCCCGGATCACGTAGAAATTCCCTTTTTTCACACCGCGCGAGGTGGCCGATGTGCGGCGAATGACCCGATTGAGGATGGCATCTGCGAGTTTGCGCGAGGAAGAGGCGCGGGTGCGTTTCTCTTTACTATCAAAAAAGAAGATTTCAATTCCCTGTGCTGTCGGATTGCGGGAGGAATTGAAATGGAGGCTGACAAAGAGATCAGCATTGGCTTGATCGGCAATTTCCACACGGCGAGCGAGGGAAATGAAAGCGTCGCTGTTGCGCGTCATGACAACGTGATAGCCGAGCTGATTGAGATATTTTTTCACCAAGCGAGCTGTTTGCAAGCAGAGTCTTTTCTCTTCACAATAAGGAAAGCGACCGCGAGCGCCGAGATCGGTTCCGCCATGACCTGGGTCGAGAATGATCGTTGGAGCACCAGGTGGAATAGTCCCCGCAGGCTCCGCCCAACTCTGTAGCGAACTTAAAAAAATAATCAGTAAAACAAAAAATCTCATATCCGAATCGAGCAGTCTCTCAGAAATTTAACTGTTTTTCAATGCTTCATTTGCAATCGCCACATCATCAAAGGGTATTGTCTGGTGGGCAAAAATTTGAGTTTTCTCATGTCCTTTTCCTGCAATCAAGACGATGTCGCCGGCTTGTGCCAGTTCTATCGCTCGGTAGATAGCCGCTTTTCTGTCAGGCTCTACTATCACTTGCTCCGGCTTCCGATACGAGCTGAGGATTTGCTGAATAATAGCCGACGGATCCTCTTGCCTTGGATTATCGGTTGTTACAATCGATACATCGGCCAAGGAGTCAGCGGCCTTCCCCATTTCTGTACGGCGAGTCGGTTCTCGGTTTCCGCCACATCCAAAAACGCAATAAATTTTCTTCTTCGCGACCTCTCTCAGCGTCTTGAGAACGTTTTCGAGCGCCTCACCATTGTGTGCAAAATCGACAAAGACCTGAATTCCCTTATCGTTTCGCACCTGTTCTAGTCGCCCAGGCGCCGCCTGAAAACCACGTAAACTCTCCGCAATTTGCTCTAAACTCAATCCGCGATGTAAGCCCACTCCAATCGCGCCTAACGCATTGTACACATTGAAGCGGCCCATAAGAGGAATGAAAAAAGGAGTTTTTTTTCCATTGAATGCCACGACAAATGAAGTTCCCTGCTCATCAAAGCGCAGGTCCGAAGCTCGGATATCTGCATCTTGATCAATCCCAAACGTCCAACAAGGAGTCTGTAGCCCTTCTCGCATAAATGAGCAATCGGAGCTATCGGCATTGAGCAAGGCCCGTTTATTTTTCTTGCTGCTCTCGTCGAGCATGTGAAACAAACGCCTTTTCGCCACTCGATAGGCGTCCATCGTTTTGTGATAATCGAGATGATCGAGGAAAAGATTGGTAAAAAGCGCCACATCGAATTCAATTTCACCCACCCGATTTTGCTCCAGCCCGTGCGAGGAAACCTCAAGAGATACGGCGTCGCATCCTTTCGAGACCATTTCGCGCAATAACTTCTGATTTTGGATGGGAAAATGAGTCGTTAGATGAGAGGCTCGTCTCTCTGTGCCAATGATCGTTTCAACTGTGCCAATGAGTCCGGTTGTTTTGCCGAGCAAGTGATAAATGAGATACGCACTCGTGGTTTTTCCCTTCGTCCCTGTGGTCCCCACGACAAAAAGCTCCTTGGAGGGCGAGCCATAAAAGCGACTGGCGAGCTTGGCTTCCCACTCTTCAGGACAATCGACAATGAGTTGAGTCATTGAATAAGAGGGGTCGTAAAGGTCCGTGACAAGAGCGACCGCCCCCGCTCGAACAGCGTGAGGGATGAATTGAGCTCCATCGACTTTCTCCCCTCTTTTCGCAATAAACAAATTGCCCGGCGCGACCGTTTTCGAATCCGAAGAAAGACCGGTAATCTCGATTTCTTTCGATCCTTTCACTGTGAGGATCAAGTTGCGGATGAGCGCTTTTAGTTTCATGCTACTCGTTGTGTTTGGTGTAAGCTTCTTTTAAAGCCTGCACTTCGGCTATCCAGTCTGCCTTTTTAGGATCGCGTCGCGGATCGCCCACAGGATAGCCGTAAGGATCATCTGGCGCTACACCTAAATATTGGAGCGCTCGCGTCCCAATCTCTTTAAAAATGGGTGCTGCGCATACACCGCCCATTTGATTTTTACCCACTCCGGGGATCAACTTTTTCTCTGGCTCATCGAGCGAAACAATGAGGACAAAACGGGGATTTTTCGCTGGCGCAAAGCCTACAAAAGAAGAGATATTATGTTCTTTTGAATAGACTCCATCAATGATTTTTTCAGCCGTTCCCGATTTACCCGCTTCTGTATAGCCATGAATATCGGCTCGCTTTGACGTACCCCCCTCTTTCGTCACAAATTTGAGAGAACGGATAACTGTTTTACAAATATCAGAGCTGAGAACCTGTTTTTTTGGTTTGCGTGCAGAGCGATCGACTAAAATTTCTTTCTTCCCATTCTTTTTCTTTACAATTTTTTTGACCAGATGAGGCTCTACCTCATAACCCCCATTGGCCAAGATTCCATAAGCGCGGACCAACTGGATACTATTGACCAAGATATTATGGCCCATCGCCAAAGAATAAGGCGTCGGAAGCGACCATTCGAGTTTGCCGTTCGGATGGAGTTTGCCCGGCGTCGGAACATTTCCAAAGTTTTCAGCGGGCAGTTCGATATTGGTTTTCAGACCGAATCCAAACAGCTCCATCAGAGCTTTTCGATACCACTGATCGCCCATTTTATCGACGATTCGCTGGGCTACTTTCCCCATGTAGATATTCGACGATTTTTGAATCGCCAAGTCAATATTGAGCGCTCGATGAGTTCTACCAATCTCTTTAATTGGGTGACTGCGACCCGGAAACCAGCCGTTGGAACTCGGAATCCATTCGTCGGATAAAAGGAGGGGCTTCTCTCCCCTTTTTTGCAATTCTTCGCTCGCCTTTAGTCCCACAGCAATCGTGATGGGTTTAAAAATTGAGCCCGGCTCAAAGCAATCGGTTACCGCTTTGACCTTTGTATATTCTTGTAGCTGGGGATTGTTGTAATAGTCGGCATAGCGGGACGGATTAAAAGTTGGAACTTGAGCCAGGGCGAGGATTTCCCCCGTATGAGGATCCATCATGACAGCCCAGCCCCCTTTGGCATTGGCAGCGCGAACACCTTTCGCTAGTTCCGATTCGGCGATCGCTTGCAGATAGTGATTGATGGTGAGATAGACATCCGCTCCGTTTTCTGGCTCTTCCAATACTTTACCGGTATCGAGCGGATGGCGCGGAGAACGGACGATGAGCCGCTTCCCCATTTTCCCTTTCAAATAAGAATTAAAGAGCATCTCGAGGCCACCAGTTGGCAACGCTTGATGAGTTTGCGGATCTTTTTCATCTTGCACCGTGTGGAGAACCGCTCCGAGCATATTCCCAAACGGATAGGAGCGTTGATAGTCGGAGGTAAAGTAAATGGCGTTTCTTACGATCGCCTCTTTTTTACAAAATGCGCTCCACCACTTATCAATACTCGCTTTTTTCTCCCGATCGAGCCAGCTCGCTATTTTTCGGCTCCGACTTTTTTTCTCAAATTCACTTTTTACTTTTCCTCGCTCTTTGGCGGGAATGTTGAGCAAATCACAAAGCTGTTTAGCCATCCGATCTTTAGCCGGAGCTGGAATGGATTCGGGATCGATGAAGAGATGGAATTTCAATACGTCGATGACAAACGGCTGCTCATCATCCGGGTGTCCCTCTTTAATCGACGTATTGGAATAAAACGAGCCGCGCATAAACGGTTCGTTCATGACGTACTGGTGCTGTGCAAGAGCGATTCGCGTCCAGCGATCAGCCTGGACAATCTGAATTTGGTAGAATCGTATGATTAAGAGACAGAATAGGATAGAGAAGAAGACAGAAACTACGAGGAGCCTTTTACGGTCTGCTGGGACGACCGGTGGGAAGAAAGAGGGCATGGGGCTTGAGGTCTCACTATTCGTTGGATGCGATCGCTTCCGGTACCGTCAAAATTTCGCGGAGAAGCGGGTGTTTCAGGTGGCTAAACTCAGGGCGGTGAGCCAATTCAATCAAATGAGTTGGGTTTTCGAACTGGTCGATTTCATAACGGAGACGACGGCTCTCTTCCCGGATCAAACCGATCTCTTTTTCTAAGGTCGGAAGCCGGATTTTGAGATGCGTCACCTCATTTTGCTTTTCCAAATAAGAAAATAGACAACATCCCGCCACGCAGACGCAAATACCCAATTGAATCAACAGCCCCTTCATCACTCCACCTTCTCGGCAACGCGCAGTTTCGCACTGCGGGACCGAGGATTCGCACTACACTCTTCTTCTGTTGGGCAGATCGGCTTTTTCGTTAAAATCCTCATCTGACCACTCGACTCGCCCGTTCTCTTTTGCACCCGATATTCATTTTCTTTCAGCCGGTGCTTGACGATCCGATCTTCCAAACTATGGAACGAGATCACCGCCACCCGCCCGCCCGGAGAACAGCGACGCATTGCTGCATCGAGCCCTTTTTCTAATTCTCCAAGCTCATCATTCACCACGATCCGAAGCGCCTGAAAGATCAGCGTTGCCGGGTGAATCTTCCCCCACTTCAACACCGGCTTTACCACCTCGACCAATTCCGCAGTCGAGCGAATCGGCCGTCTTTTGCGAGCCTGGATAATGGCCTCAGCCGCTCTGCGCGACTGCCGCTCTTCGCCATACTCCCAAAAAATTCTCTCTAATTCTTTTTGGGGGTAATGATTGACGATCTCTTCCGCCGTCAATTCTGCGCTCGGGTCCATCCGCATATCAAGCGGACCATCCCCTTTAAAACTAAAGCCCCGCTCTCTCTGATCGAGCTGCATGGAAGAGACTCCGATATCAATCAAAAATCCTTCGATACAATCGATCTTTCGCTCATCGAGAAAGCGCTCTAATTCAGAGTAGCTCCCTCGGATCAATTCCACTTTTTTCCCCCAGGGCTCTAGCCTCTTTCGGGCGAGCTCATGGGCCTGAGGATCTCGATCGCAACCGAGATACAACTCAATCTCAGGATGGGCCTGCAAAATCGCTTCCGCATGACCTCCTGCACCGAGAGTCCCGTCGAAAAAAGTCTTGATAGCGACTCCCTCGAAGGCCTCAACAACTTCGCCCTTCAAAACTGAGAGATGAGGCGATTTCATACTTTCGCTGGGGCAGACTCAAAATAGAACGGATTTGGATTCCCGGCTGACGGCGCTGCTGGAGCTGGTGGCACATCATTTAATAAAGCAAAGGCCTCTTCAGCCATTTTAGCTAGATTAAATTCTGGCGATTTCCCACCAATTAACTCTTGCAGATTTCGATCATAAACCTCTTTTGGCCAGAGTTCGATCTTATCCATGACGCCTGCGATGACCAGGTCTTTCTTGATGCCAATCGCATCTTTCAATGCGGCAGGAAGAGTAACGCGACCCACTTTATCACATTCAGTCGGATGAAGAGTGGAGAAAAAGAGAGTAAAGAACTTCTGAAATTGGGCGACGTGCTGCATTTTCTGAAACTTTTCAACGATCTTATTGATGACGCTTTTCCGATAAATTGCCAGGCACCCGCCGAGGCCAAGGCCAATGACGAACTCACACTTGCCGTCTTCTACAAGACCGTAGCGCATTTCTTGAGGCAGAACAAAACGTCCTTTCTCATCGATTTTCGCGCTGGTAGAGCCACTGAAGAAGAACCCGCTCATGAGCATTCCCACGTTCTCCCACATGTTAGCCACGAACCTTTAATTCGCGCAATCCATTTTCCAAAACTTCTTTTTCAAATGCACCTAAACTCCTGCACAACCAGCGACTTACAATCTTTCCACAACGTTGTGGGAAATTGTGGGAAACTTGTTCAAAACTACCCACCTTAACTCTTTTTTTGACCCCCTTTATCAACTACCCAACTCTATGAGAATAAGCCACTTATAAACACTTTCCACAACTGTTCGAAACGTTGTCGACAACTTGGGGTGGAGCGATGTGGAAATGTTTAAAGAAAAAGTTCGCATCAACTCTTTTTGCAAATTTCTCTGCCGATTTTTTATCTGAGAAAACTCGCCACTTGTTAGAATGCAATTGAGTAGGAGTCATCAACATGAGCGTTAAGCCGCGCACAATAGATAACCTCGGCGTCGATTCTTCGATCCGTTATGCAAAGGATAAGGAACTTCTCGATACCCGTTTTATTGAAGAATCAAAGTGGATTCCAAAGAAAACGGAAGTGTCGGTCACCAAACCTTATATACCGACCGAATTTGAACAGCTCTTCTCGCCTGCGCGCACTGTTCAATGGGCGCTGTTTGATGCCCCACCTGATTATGGCGCGAACGCACGCGCGCTCTTTTCCTACCAACTCATCCCCTCTCTCGGCACCTATGAAAAACAAGAAGCCGACGAAGAAAAATTAGCCGCCCTTGAAGATGCCATCCATAAAAGGGAGAAAAACCAAGATCAAGGGAGCCAAGAAGAAGAAAAAGAGCGACAAGCAATCCTGGCCCTCTTTCAGTGTATTAAAAAGCTCGACAAGACCTTATCTATGATCAATTCGCGCCGTAACCAATATCAAAGGGGTTAGCGATGAGTCAGGTGAACTGGCAAGAAGTTCTCGGATGGGGCCAACAAGAATTGGACGATCTCCGTTTTGTTGCCTACTCCTATATAAAGCAAGGAATCTACGACGTCGCCCTTACTTTCTTCGATGCTCTCGCCGTTCTCACCCCTCCGACCGCGTACGATCTCCAAACCATCGGCGCCCTCCATCTCCAAATGGGCAACGGCCTCAAAGCGCTCGATTACCTCGACCGATCCTTAAAACTCGACCCAACCCATGCCCAGACACAAATGAATCGAGCAAAAGCGCTCTTCATGCTCGGATATAAGCGACAAGGTCTCATGCAAGCAGTAGAACTAGAAAAAAACCCCGACAAAGAAATCTCCTCTCAAGCTGCCGCTCTGATTCTCGCTTACCGATGACGATTCGAACTTTCAGCTTTTCAGTTTAGTGTTTCGCTGTTACATTTGTAGGGAATCCTATGATTGAAATCGAGACATCCAACTGCTGGTCGCAGTTCATTGAATTTGTTCAAAACCGGTGCAGTAGCGCCGAGTTTTCCAATTGGCTTGCCCCCATTAAACTCATCCAAGCAACACCGGATGAGATCGTTTTAGAAGTCCCCAATATCTTTGTCCAAGAGTATCTGCTCGATAACTTCAAAGATGTTCTGGCTCACTTCCTCCCCTTGCGACATACAGGTGACCCTGCGATTTCATTTCAAATCGCATCGCCACAAAAAGAAGCGACAAAACCGGGCGAAAAATCAATCCCTGAACCCGATGAACCACTTCACGCACCCCACGACGTAAAACTCAATCATCTCTACGTCTTCGATAACTTCATTGAAGGCCCCTCCAATCAATTCGTTAAATCAGCCGCTGTTGGCGTCGCGGCTCGCCCCGGCAAGTCCTACAATCCCCTTTTCATCCATGGCGGTGTAGGCCTCGGCAAAACCCACCTCTTGCACAGCATTGGCCACTACGTACTCGAACATCACCAAAAGTCACGCGTTCAGGTGATCACAACAGAGGGCTTCATCAACGAAGTCGTCGATTCGCTCCGCAATAAATCGATCGATAAAATGAAGCGATTCTATCGCAGCCTCGACGTTCTCCTCGTCGACGATATTCAATTTCTTCAAAACCGACTCAATTTTGAAGAAGAGTTTTGCAACACCTTTGAAGCGCTCATCAACCAAAATAAACAGATCGTCATCACCTGCGATAAACCACCCGGACAACTCAAGCTCTCCGAACGGATGATCGCCCGCATGGAATGGGGTCTCGTTGCCCACATGGACGTACCCGACCTAGAAACACGCGTCGCCATCATCAAACACAAATCTGAATCCCGCGGCTTTAGCATCCCGAACCAGATCGCCTTCTTCATCGCAGAGCACATCTACAATAACGTCCGGCAAATCGAAGGGGCCATCAACCGCCTCTGCGCCCACTCTCGCCTCATGGCGCAAGAAATGACCGAAGACGTGGTAGAAAAAATTCTCAATGAGATGTTTCAATCGAGCTCATCCAATAAAAAAGTTTCCGTTGAAAACATTCTAAAAAGCGTCGCCGCCATCTTTGAAGTCCGAATTTCGGAAATCAAAGGAGAGTCGAGGCATAAAGAGATCGCGCTCGCCCGCCAAGTCGCCATGTATCTAGCGAAAGAGCTCATCGACGATTCACTCATGAAAATCGCCGCGAGCTTCGGAGGCAAGACCCACTCGACACTCCTCCATGCCTGGAAAAAAATCGCCGATCAAGTGCAGATCAATGAAACACTGCGTCGCCAAGTGCAAATGGTCCGCCGCAACATCGAATCGTAATTTTAAGCAAGCAGCCAAAAAGAATTTTTAAAGGTTTTATTTTCATTGATTAAATATCGCTAACGTTTTCATAATTGTCCATTCCATTAACGGAGGTTATGATGAAAACGAAACTTGCAACAGCTATTTTCTCGCTAGCGACAGCTCTCGTGTCTGCACAAGAGCTACCAGTCAATCAGACTTCTGTCATCTATCCATTGGAGTTGACGGTTGTGGAAAAAGTGCCTGTAGCTTCTTCTTACGGCTACGTAAGAATGGGCATTTCCGATAACGATGCGATCCATACTCTGGAAACTCTTCCAGGTGTTGGCGTCGGCTACCGCTACGCAGTTCACTCTGCAGCCATCGATTTCTCTGCGAACTACACAAGACAGTTCGGAGATTCGAACTTCTTCTTCACAGCACCAAAAGTATCCTATCTCCGCTATGTATCGCCTGTTCAACAACAGAGCATCTATTACGGAGCAGGTCTTGCTTGGGGCGGCTTGAAAAGAGGGTTGCTCAACTCTTTCCAAGGTTTGATTGCTAACGCAACACTTGGTTATGAGATGAACCGCCATGCAGATTGGGTTAGCTTCTTCCAACTCGATGTTAGCCAGCCTGCAGTTGCAGTATCAAACTGGAACGTATACTCAGTGACCGGCCTCCCATCGCCTCTCGCTGAAGTATCTGTCGGTCTCGGATACTAATCTTTGTGTCAACAGGGCTCTCTCGAGCCCTGTTTTGTTCTCCCTTAGCCTAAATCCTTCATTGAATAAATAAACGGAACCCTTCGTCTTCCAAATCCAAACTCCTCTACTTTTTTTCTGTAGAGATCTCCTGACTCTTTAGGTTCCTGCTCACATTTCTTATTGTACTCCTCGCTTCTCCGGTCTACTTCCTCACAATACCACTGATAATCTTCTTCAGCGAGCAATTGACCCAAACATCCCATCATGTGATAGGCAGGATGCGTTCCAAAATTTTGAAACTCAGTATCGATGATGTAAATCCCATCCTCTGCAACAATAAAATTAGTCACATGGATGTCTTCATAACCTGTCGCCTCTAGAAGAGTGAGTAACTCTAGCATCTCTTCTCTCGTAGCAGTCCGGTCGCAAGGTATGATCGTTTCCGCATGCGTTTTAACTTTCTCCAATTTGAGTTCAATACCAGAACATAAGACATCAACCCTAAATGAGAGTTGATCATCCGGCACTTCGACAATTTTACGCGGGACCTTAATCGATTTTAGATTGAGCCGTTTTGCTGTCTCTTCAATGAAATCTCTACCTTGCACTCGACCAAAATCATCATCTTTTGTGTGATATAGTAAAGGTTCTTTCACGCCCCATTCTGCCGTGGTGACCAACTCTCCCCTCTTTCTTAAAGATTGGAGATAGGTTAAAATTGCCTTGAAGGAATCTAAGAAATCCATGTTAGGACTTAAACATCCTGGCCCTTGGATAGGCAAAAGCTGCTCTCCCATTTCCCATTTTTTTAGCTGCGCTAATAGCTCTTGATGGGCATAGAGATTCGCCAAGAGATAGATCTCACGTTTTAGCTGAGGATCTAAAGCTTGAAATGCCCCAGCCGTAAAGTCTGTTTCATTGCGCCAAGCCCTTTTGCGCCATTGATCAGCGTCGGGAAGCTGGATGTTCTGCTTTTCCATTTCAATGAGAAGGAAGTCAGCTATTTCTGCATACCCTTTCGTGAGAGCATATTGAAAGTAAGAAACTCCCGGACTCTTTTCTCCTCGCAGTCCTTCGGGATACAGCTCTAATAATTGGGTATTTAATTCATCTTCCCATTCTCCAACCCATTTCTGAAATAGTGTGGGCAAGAGGTATAGATCGATCTTTCTATCAAGCTCTTTGGCCCACGCAAGGACTGTAGTTAACTGTGAGCCCTTCAACTGTAAAAGGCGGTCTTCTTTCAATACATAATCTAAAAAGTCCCCTTTTTGATACTTGCAAAGAGGATGTTCAAAAACAGAGGCGATGGGGTTATGAGCAAAAAATCCCCTACCAGAGCATAGCTGATAAATCGCCTCTATGGGATTTTGATCACAGAGATGATAGTTGCGCCCACTGACGTTTTCAGCTTGAACAAGAGCTAGAACTTGCTCGCCATGCAGCATGATGACAGCAAATTCAGGCTCCCCTGTAAGGCAAGCATCTGAAGAAAGACAATCCGGATAAAAGAAGGAGGTAACCTCGCCATCTTTATAACGAGTCCCTGAGATAAGTATTCCATTCTCATCAAACTTTCCCTCTTCTTTTAATCCATTTGGATAGGTTTTGATCCCCTCGAATCGATCGTTTTCTTTGGGTACCAATTCTGTCACGATGCCTGAGACATATTCTGTGCGAACTTTTCCTTCTCCAAGGTCTGTTTTCTTGAGAATTTTTGGCCGGATCCAGCTATCACTATAGTCATCTTTGCCGGGCACAATTTCAAAATGCGCAGCAAAGATTTCTTGGACTTTTGTAGCTTCTGGGTAAAGTTTGACCTGCCATTTTTGAGGGATCCCATCGCGGACAAGCAAAGCCCCTTCCTTCTCGGCAAAAGCTGTCAATTCTTGCATCACTTTAGTCTCTTGTTCTTTCGAGTCGATTTGGAAGGAGCGGTGATCCCAATTAATCGCTTTACAAACTTCAACTGTATAAGGCTTAAATGGCTCTTCTTTTGGTAGTTCTGGGATTGGCGGAGCCTCTTCCACTACAGGTTGAGGTTGAGGCGGAGGAGCGAGTGCGACGACCGGCTTCTCTATTTTTGTTCCGAGGAAAAAATTCTTAAGCAAACCAAATAATCCTACCTGATTTGTTTTTTGTTCTAGCTGAGATCTCTCCGCTGCTTGAGCTACTTCAACAGGTTGTCTGTTGATAGATGGATTGCTTCTGACGGCATGTGACATAAGTCCCCTTGTGTAATCGATTTAGAGAGTGAGGGGATCACTTTTGCCACGGCAAAATCATTTTTGGCAACTTTTCTCATCACAAGATTTTTTGGGGGAAATGTTTTTATTCTGTAAGGGAACTTCAGGATCGTGAATCAGTAGATGTTCGAAGGCTTTTTTAGTGATTTCACAAATCGTTTCGGTCGACTGTTCTTTTTCTTTCTTTACTTCACAAGTTGTTGTGAGCTGAGCACCGACCTTTGTAACGGAAGACATGGCTCCTCCTTGAAAAGAGGTAGTTTTTATCTATTCGATCTAAACCGCAATAGAAAGGAATGTTTATTTAGTGAAGTTGGAGAGAGAGACTTTTGGTTTGATGTGATCGTAGATCGACATCGCTTCGGCGATCATCGTGCCGGGGTGGCTGATGTTCGTGGGGAGCATGAGTGTATTGGATTCTTTTGCCAATTTGCTAAACGCCTCGATGTATTTCTCAGCAACTTGGAGGGCTGCGGCCTGCTCTCCATGACCTTGCGAGAGGGCAAGAGAAATTTGGTCGATGCTCCGGGCCGTCGCTTGGGCAATGGTTTCAATCGCCTCCGCTTCCCCTTTTGCATTGTTGATTTGTGACTCGCGCTGCCCTTCCGATTGGTTGATGTGAGCTTGTCGAATTCCCTCTGATTCGAGAATACGGGCCCGTTTTTGTCGCTCAGCAGTCATCTGCAGTTCCATCGCCTTGCGAATCTCTTCTGGCATTTTAATGTCTTTGATCTCGTAGCGAAGGCACTGAATTCCCCACGATTCCGAGGCATCATTAATCGCCTCGACGATTTTCGCATTGAGCGCTTCCCTCTCTTCAAAGGTTTTATCGAGGGCGATTTTCCCGATTTCTGAGCGCATGGTGGTCTGGACGAGCTGAGTCAGGGCATAAATCGGATCTTTAACGCCGTAGGAGGCGGCGACGGGATTGAAGATTTTGACGTAGACGATTCCGTCGAGAATGAGGCTTACGTTATCTTGAGTAATGGCCGTTTGTTCGGGAACTTCAATCGCCTCTTCTTTGAGAGAGTGGCGGTAGGCCACCTCATCGACGGTCGGGATGATCCAATTGAGTCCCGATTCGAGTTTTCGATGGTAGCGTCCGAGGCGTTGAACGATCCAAACCTCTTGATGCGGGACGATCTTCGTGCCCCGAATAGAGCCGAAGAAGATGATGAGAAGGATAACAAATGCAATGATCATGCACTCAACGATAATACAGAAACTTTTTTTGGGAAAGCTTCGAGTATTGCATGCGACGCTAGTTGCAATTGGCGCAGGCTACAACCCGCATCGAATAGAAGGACCGTATCCCCTTCTTCAATGAGCTCTTCACGCACATACCATCTCTCTTGATCGATCGGCCAAGCTTTCCGATAGATGAGATTGGGACAAGGGCGATCGAGATGACGAGCGAAAAAACGGGCGATCTCTGTTCGTTTCGGCGGAATCGGAATGATGAGATCGGGATCTTTCCATCCTAATTTTGTCCACTGGACGAGAGCGAGGCCGGCGAGCGCTTCGTAGTTTTCTTCGGAATGAAAAAGCCGCCGAATTGGCGCGTGAATGTCGAAGAGAGCGGCGCGAGGAAAGAGTAGATAGGGTTTTTTCCTACATCTGCTACAGAGCGAAGGAGCTTCTACAGCTCCAAAACAATGGGGGCACCGCTCTTCTGGATTGAGTAAGGCGCTTAGCTCCCAACAGGCGTCACAAAGATAGGGCTTGGTACAGCTTTCTTTACAATAGATGCAGATGGGTGGGAACAAGAGATCGCGGAAGGTCCTAATCATAGATAGAAGAAAAGAGGCGCTTTTTCTTCTGCAGACGGAACTGAGGGTGATTGAGTTTCCCCTCGATCGAGATCATAAAGGCATCGGTGAATTTAAAGAGGACGAACTGCTTCATTTGGACGAGGATTTGCAGATTTCCTTTCAAGTCCATGCGAGGAGAGGTTGCAGAGCGAACGAGGAAGAACTCGGACCGTTTTCCATCGCTGTAAGAATCTTTCAATTCATCGAGGCTAAAAAATCCGTCTTTGAGATGGAAGTTTAGGTTGCCAATGACGGGAATCAGGAGATCGAGATCGAGCCCTACAATGCGATCAAAAATGTTGGCTGGGTAATCGAGAAGAGTTTCGCCCCGCTTGAAAGAATTGACAAAGGTGAGCTCTCCTTGGGCGGTGTACGTTTTCCCTTCATCGAGAAGCCCTTTAAAGTCGCTTAAGGTGAGTTTGCGGATAAGAAGTGGAGTGAGCTGGCCAGGTTCTTCGTTTGGGCTGTGTAGAAGACTTGGGCGAAGATCTTGGATCGTGAGTTTGGGAATGGCGATGGTCCAAGGTTCTTTATTTTTGCTTCCGATGGTCAAATCATCGATTTTTAAAATGCCGGCATTATCGCTGATTTTCAGATCGTAGAGATGGATGTTGGTTGGGCTGAGTTCGGCTTGCCCCAGAAGCGTTCGGAGTTCGTAACCGAATAATTCGATCTGTTTACCGCTGAAAATTCCTTTAAACTGGATATCGCCCCAATGGATTTGATCGATGGAGAGATGCCCTTTTAATTCATACCCTGCCCCCATCTTAATTTCCTGGAATACCTCTGCGACTTGAGGGGGGATCCATGCTGAAAGTTCAGTAAAATCGACTCGCGCGGTTCCAATGAGTTGCGAGACGGCGTTAACAGATTGGCCGTGGAAAGATGCTTCAATGCCTGCAAATGAGCCATCGATTTCCTGAATCGTCAGATGCTGGCCATCATAGGTCCAATCGACGAGGAGCGGATGCTCTACTTCATTTTCTGCATTTTCAAACAGGCATCGCCCTTCCAATGTAGGCTCGATGTCTACTTCGACCGAAATTTTCGCCACTTTCCCCTGATGAGAAAACAGACAATCTCCAATGCATCGGCGAGAATCGAAGAAGAGGTGGAGATCGCGCAGATGGCGAACGGCTCCGCCAATGGGAAAGAGCCCTTCTTTGATTTCACAGGCGAAGTGAGAAAAATCGTAGGCGCAGTCGATTTCAGCAATGACATCGACCTCTTTGCCGGGATCGAAAACGCTCGCGCCGGGCAAAGATGCTTTTGCTAGTAGATCTGCTGGCAAGTAGAGATGTGTTTTTTCTAAAGCCCAGTGGCGTCGATTCCGGTCGAATTGACAAAGATCGGCTTTCCCATGAACGAGAAGCCCATCTTTTGCGATTGAGCAATCGATCCCTTTTAACACGGCTCCTTTTGATGTCGAGAGAAAGAGCTGCAGCGGCCCTTTGTTTTGAAATGAAAATCCCTGCCACTCAAGTTCTGCTGGATTGAGATCGAGATCAGCTTCGAGCCCTTCGAGCCCTAGGCGAATATACCCCAATCCTTCCAGTGAACCCTTCCAACCTGATGATCCAAAACCGAGCTGAGCGCCCTGCTCCACATCGGCTAAACAATGGAGAAGGTTGAATTCTCCCTTCAAAGCAGAAGTGAGCTTTCCCTCAAACGAAAAGGCTGTTCCATACAAATGGCCAGAGCCTTGATTGATCCAAATTTCGTCGTCATACAAAGAGATTTCGCCCGTCGCTTGAAAAGGGCCAATGGCGAGGGAGGCTTTTTCTTGCTTCATTTTAAAATCGATCGGGAAGGGGCGCTCGGCCCAAACAGTATTCGTACCGGTTAATGAAAATTGGAAGGTCTCCCCCTCCTCATATAGACCTTTTACAAGTAAAGATCCTTCCAGCGGCAAATCGGCGCTCCAACCCCATTCTTCAACTAAAGACCGCAGAAGCGGCAAAGAAAGAGTGGTTTCAATAGATGCAACGGAGAACTTCCCATCTTGCCAATGCCAATCGCCCATTGAAACAGACTCACCCAATACCTGCGAGCGGTCGGTGTCAAAAACAATTCGATTCCCCTGCTTTTCTCCTGCAAATCGAATGAAATCCCACGTTTTTCTTTGGCAACGGACGTCGAATAAAGCGTGATCTCCTTCGAGGTAAATCCGGGAGGCTTCAAACGGAATTTCAATGGTCCGATCGGCCATGGTAAAATGGGAAATGCCGCGCACAGGACTCAGATCCCAGCTCATTGTATCTGCGTGAAGATCGAGCGAAACATCATGCAAAGTCACAATCGATGTAAGAGGAGCGTGCCCTTCATAAAAAGAACAGGCCAAAGACCAATCATCCCACTCCACTTTCCGATCCCAAATGCCCCTGAGCTGAAGCCCCGATTCAATCGAATCGATGCGCCCCTCTAATTGAATCCCAGGTAAAAAACTCGCGTGCCACGAAGTCACAGCACCCGAAAATTTTGGGATCGAAAAATCAAACGTTCCGTCCAGCGAACAAATTCCCATCCCCTCAAAAGCAATCCCTCTCACATCGCCGCTAAATTGGTGAAGGTCGACGATTCGATCGGCATAACTCAATAATCCTTTGGCTTGGAACAGATCAGATAAACTACATTCTGTCTCCCACAGCCCCCCTTTTTTCGATAAAGAAAGGCGCGTTGTGAGCCCATCGACCGTTCCTTGCAAGGAGACCTTTTGCTGCGCCCCTGTCCAGCTTCCCGTCCAATCAATTGCGCGACGGGCGCCATCCATTGCTAACCAGCCGCCCATCAATTCTCCTGTTTCCCGATACCAAGCTCGATCACAACCAAAAGAGAAATCCCCTTGCGCAAGCTCGAGATCTTCAACATTTAGATGGCTCAAGATGGGGCCGTCTACCCAGGCGAGCGCTCCGTCCGCAACTCCTTTTATCCAACTCCATTCCGTAAAATAGCCTGCGAACTCTTGTAAAAAGCGAGCCTCTTGCGGACCTAATCTTTCCCATCGGATATTCCACGGATGATCTCCAATGGTCCCACCCATTTCACCCAATTTGAAATCGGCTTGAATCCATCCCTCTCTCGCAAGCTTTAAGGCGGCTTTCGCCTCAAAAGAAAAAGGCAGCGCAATAGAGCCCGCTTCAGCGACAGCGATCCCTTCCCACTTTCCGCCAAGTCCTGTCTGAAACGTAGCAGCGGCTCCCAAATTGCGAATGGCCGATTCGCCATGCGCAATCGCCCCATTGGCAAACTCACAACGGCCTCGTTGAGTCGCCTCTAAGATCTTTCTCCAATCCCAATCTTTTGCCAATTCTAATTCGTGCGCCAGCCACTCGATTTCAAAAGAGCCGCTAACCATATAACCACCATGCTCGAGCGCCACATCTCGCCCTTCAACATGGAGATCGATCGATTCGATCCGTCCAGCCGTATATTGCACATCCACATGACCGCCAACGGAGTGATTGCGCAAATCTCGTTCCAAGCGAAAGGCGGCGCTCCCCTCTTCATTTCGATAAAAAGAGAAGCGACAAGAAGGGAATGCACCATCCATCCAATTCAAATGCCCTTCCGAAATATCGACGACCGCCCGACTCTTCTCTCCCCCCAAAAACTCCACTTTCTTAGTCAGTGATAAAAACGGCTTTTCCATTTTGATCTGTAAAGGCCAAGCAAGGGTCATCTTTTCAGAACGGAGAGCAAAGGTGCTTCCCCCTTCTTTCACATCGTAGAGAACAAAATCTTCAAATAAGAGAAAGCGAATGCCGACATGAATGTCGCTAAAATCGAGTCGATAGCCTTGCGTCCACGCAGCAAATTTCAGCGCGCCGCCTCCGATCTGCTTCCAACACACTGAAACAGCGAGAGTTAAAAAGAAAATGATCAGAACGATTCTTCTCACGCTGCCATTCTAATGAAAGATTGAATTTGCTTCATTAAAACCAAAAAAAAGAGTCTTAGCCTTCTCTTGAATTCGTTCCAGCGTTTCCTCTTTTTTCCAAGATTTAACCTGCTGAAGACAAGAGACACAATCCCGAATAATCAGGTAATTTTTCAGACCAATTAATGTTTATAAGCCATTAATAATCAAAAAGGTAAAAAACAAATTATTTCAAATCCCGTTATAAATCAATTATTTGAAATTAATTAAAATAATAGTTATAATGTTTAACATGAAAATGGAACTAATACCACATCCGATCCTTAACAAAAAAAACCATG
Organism: Chlamydiota bacterium; assembly: GCA_048498835.1. GTDB lineage: Bacteria > Chlamydiota > Chlamydiia > Chlamydiales > SM23-39 > CAITMJ01. The sequence continues at coordinate 22,202 of JBEHXF010000009.1, forward strand.
CTGAATGGGCTCATACATACCAAGAAACGGAAACGAAATTATCACGCCTAATATCCGCTTATCTAAATCTTTTTGCTGAAGCTTTTCAATCTGAATTGGTGTTCACGAGTGCTGAAAGCTGCAAACCCATCGTCGCTTCTTACGGAGCAGGTCCATGTGTGATTATGGGAGCCGCCATACAGAAGGTAGGTTTTACTGCACATTTTTCGCATGAAGGAGAAGTAAGCGTAGCATGGCCTATTTTAATGGATTTTCTACAACGTACCCTTTCAAAAGAAAAGAAAAAGAATACGATTGATCTTCATTTGCGTGGAGGAATAAAAAACAATCCAACTTCCCAAAAAATCATTCAAAATATCGAACAATACGCTGCCATTACCAATTCATTATTAAAACTGTTTTATTTTAAAATCTGTTCTCTAAAACTTTTAAACACAGAAGATGCACCATCGGAAAGTCTCTCGATCGATACGAGAAATGGATCTCTATCTACTTACGATCCTCTTGTTGATAATCCTTCTCATTATCGTAAGCTAACGCCAGAAGACATTGAGCTCGCTAGAAAGAGCTTCGAAGAAAATCAATCTATAAAAGTCGTTTATTATAATTAATCATCTAAAGAAAGCCGGCTTTTTCTTTCATACGAAAGAAAAAATTGAGTCGCCAGGGCTGTGGTGACTGTTCGTTTTGTAACGGATTCGGGAGCAGACGCCTTTCTCAACGATATAAGAATCTCTTTAATTATTTTTCTATCGTTATATCGTTCTATCGTTTTTTAGGGCCAAACTAGCTGACACTTTTTTCAACGATATAACGATGGAATGAAAAGAGATCGCCGCGGGGGCGGCGACCGTACGTTTTATTTTGTGGCAGATTCAGGGGCTGCGTCTTTATTTACTGCTGACACATCTGGATTTTGATCGACGAATTGAAGAACGCCCTCTTTGACCGATACGAGATAGTGTTTTTCCGTATTCGGATTCTGGAGCATTTTTTCGGCGAGCGGATCTTCGAGATACTGCTCGACTACGCGGCGTAAAGGTCTCGCGCCCATCTCTGGGAGATACCCTTTTTCGACGAGGAAGTCGGACGCTGCTTGATCGAGCGTGACGAAGATTTTTTTCTTCTCTAGGCGGCTCTTGAGTTTATTGAACTCGAGATCGACGACTTGACGAAGGGCGACTTTGTCGAGGGTACGGAAGATGACCAAACCATCGAGTCGGTTGATGAACTCCGGTTTGAAGTGCTTCTTCACAGCTCCTTCGATCTTGTCTTGCATCTGTCGGAAATCAAGCGTATTTTCCTTTGCGCCGAAGCCGAGCTCAGTCGATTTGCGGATCAAATCGGCGCCGAGGTTCGATGTCATGATGATGATTGTATTGCGGAAGTCGATCTTGCGACCCACCGAGTCGGTGAGTCGACCTTCTTCTAGGATTTGGAGAAGGAGGTTCATCACATCGGGGTGCGCTTTTTCCACTTCGTCAAAGAGAACGACGCAATAGGGACGTCTGCGAACTTGTTCGGTGAGCTGTCCACCCTCTTCGTAGCCTACGTAACCTGGAGGCGATCCAGTCATACGGCTGATGGCAAACTTCTCCATGTACTCAGACATATCGACTTGGATCAGCGCATCTTCGCCGCCAAACATATGCGTTGCGAGGAGGCGAGCCAAGTGCGTTTTACCCACGCCGGTCGGCCCGAGGAATAAGAAGGCGCCGATGGGGCGGTTCGGATCTTTAATATCTGCGCGGCTGCGTCGGATAGCGCGGCAAACGGTGCTCAAGGCATCGTCTTGACCGATGATACGACCTTTTAAAAGCTCTTCCATCTTGAGAACTTTTTCGGTCTCACCCTCTGTCAAGCGAGTGACCGGAACGCCGGTTTGTTTCGCGACAATATTGGCGATGTCTTCTTCATCGACGATCGGCTGATGTTCATCTTTATGAGCTTCCCATTCAGCGCGCGATTTTTGAAGTTGCTCGCGTAAATTCTTCTCGGTGTCGCGGAGTTTGGCCGCCTTTTCGTACTCTTGGCGTCCAATCGATTCTTCTTTGGCAACACGAGACTCTTCAATTTGATGCTCTAAGTCACTGAGCTCTTTCGGCTGATGCATCACATTGATGCGAGCGCGAGCGCCGGCTTCATCGAGAAGATCAATCGCCTTATCTGGTAGAAAACGGCCCGAGATATAGCGATCAGAAAGAGCGACAGCCGCTTTGACCGCCGCATCAGTATAGACGCACTTGTGGTGCTCTTCATATTTCGCTTTTAGGCCGGACAAGATCGTGATGCTATCGTCTGCAGAAGGGGGCTGCACAATGATCTTTTGGAAACGACGCTCGAGAGCGGGATCTTTTTCAATGTGTTTGCGGTATTCATCGAGCGTGGTGGCGCCAATACACTGAATCTCTCCGCGAGATAAAGCGGGTTTCAAGATATTGGATGCATCGATCGCACCTTCTGCGGCACCTGCACCGACGATGGTGTGCAATTCATCGATGAAGAGCAGGACGTTGCCGTTCTTCTTGATTTCATCCATGACGGCTTTGATCCGCTCTTCGAATTGACCGCGGTACTTGGTGCCTGCAATCATCAGAGTTAAATCGAGCGAAATCAGTTTTTTCTTTCTTAAGTTATCGGGCACATCACCGCGTACAATCGCCTGAGCGAGCCCTTCTACGATCGCAGTCTTACCCACGCCCGCTTCCCCGATGAGAACCGGGTTATTTTTGCGGCGACGGCAGAGGATGAGAATGAGTCTTTCGACCTCTTCACGTCGGCCGATGACCGGATCCATTTTCCCTTCGCGGCAAATTTCGGTCAGGTCATGACCATAGGCGCGCAAAGCGGGCATTTTATCATTAGAAGGAGGAACTGCGCTGGCTGTCCGATCTTGCGGTTGACGAGGATTATTTCCTTGTTGTGGAGCAGGAGGGGTTGCTCCCATGGGAGGCAGCTGTAAATTGAAGGTCTCAAGCTCTTTGAGAACCTCTTTGCGCACTTCTTTCAAGTTGACGTTTAGATTCTCAAGTACTTGAGCTGCAACGCCATCGGTTTGGCGGAGCAGGGCTAATAAAAGGTGCTCGGTGCCAACATAATTATGGTTTAGATTAGAGGCTTCTTCATTCGCAAATTCAAATACTTTTTTGACTTTTCCCGTGAGGGCTGGATCGCCATAGACTTGGATTTCTGGACCAAAACCGACAATGCGCTCTACTTCTGCGCGAATGGTATCGTAGTCGAGATTGAGATTGCGCAGAACATTCACTGCGATACCCTGGCCGAGCTTCAACAGCCCGAGCAAGACGTGTTCCGTCCCCAAGTAGTTGTGATTGAGGCGTTGCGCTTCTTTTTTGGCCAGCTTGATAACTTGTTTGGCCCGATTCGTGAACTTGTCAAACATGGCTATACCTCTAATATCACTAGTCTACACGGTTTGGGTGAATTTTCTCGACTCTCCCAACACAATGTCTTAAAATTCCTTGTAATAGACAGTGAGACATTCTTTGTACACTAAAAATTTGAAGTTGCAAATCCTCCGCACTGAACCATCCCCCGCGGAACAGATCATGCTCAAGGACGCACAATTATTAGCTGAATTAGACCCTTTCGGCAAGCCCCTTTTACACCTTTATGAATGGGCCACTCCTTCAGCCACTTACGGCCATTTTATCGATCTTTCCAAACACATCGATCTCGCTGAGGCCTCTTCTATCTCCTTTGCCCGACGCCCCACTGGTGGAGGAATCGTCTTCCACATCTGGGACCTCGCCTTCTCTTTTCTCATGCCTGCGGAGCATCCCCTCTGCTCAAAAAACACACTAGAAAATTACCAGTTCGTCAATCAGATCGTCCTCGAGGCAGTAAAAGATTACCTCAAATTAGAAGAACCATCTCTCATTCCTACCGATGCCCCGTCGCTCGGTCCGAATTGCAACCATTTTTGCATGGCACGCCCCACTATCTATGATGTCGTTTATCAAGGGACGAAAATCGCCGGCTCCGCTCAAAGACGAACCAAACTCGGCTACCTCCACCAAGGGACCATTTCTCTCGCCTACCCCGACCTGGAATTGCTCAATCGCGTTCTCCTCTCCAAGCAAGAGATCACCGCCGCCATGGCCGCTTATTCCTTTGCTCCGCTGGGCCAAAACTGGACCAGTGAATCGCTCTCCTCTGCTAGAACCACGCTTCAAACTCTGTTAGAACAAAAATTCTTAACATCTCTCAGCTAAAAATCTACGCGAAGCGGTCGTGCCCGTGCCCGTGCCCGAGGATTTCCGGCATCCTCAAATTACAGTTGCTTGCTGAAATTAAACAGGAACTCTATACTCTATTGCTATGGCTAAGCAAAAGACAGCAATTGTTCCAACTCGTGAAGAAAATTACCCAGAATGGTTTCAAGCCGTATTAAAAGCGGCCGACTTATCTGAACACTCCCCTGTTCGCGGCTGTATGGTCATCAAACCTTGGGGCTATTCAATCTGGGAAAATATTCAGCGCGTCTTGGATGAGAAATTCAAAGAGACAGGCCATCAAAACGCCTACTTTCCTCTCTTCATTCCACTCAGCTATCTAGAAAAAGAGGCGCAACACGTCGAAGGTTTTGCAAAAGAGTGTGCCATCGTCACCCACCATCGCCTCGAAAAAGGGAAAGATGGAAAACTGATTCCAGCTGGTGAGCTGGAAGAGCCGCTCATCGTCCGCCCAACTTCTGAAATGATCATCGGTCACTCATTTGCGAAATGGGTTGAATCGTATCGAGATCTCCCCCTTCTCATCAATCAATGGGCAAACGTCGTTCGCTGGGAAATGCGCACCCGGATGTTTCTGCGCACAACTGAGTTTCTCTGGCAAGAAGGCCACACGGTTCACGCAAGCCAAGAAGAAGCGCAAGAAGAGGCGCGCATGATTTTGGAACTCTATTCTGACTTTGCGCATCAATACCTCGCTATTCCGGTGATTTGCGGTGAAAAAACGCCTAACGAGCGCTTTCCTGGAGCTGTTACAACCTATACGATTGAAGCGATGATGCAAGATCGGAAAGCACTTCAGTCGGGCACCTCCCATTTCCTCGGGCAAAATTTCTCTAAATCTTGCGGTATCCAATTCCGCAACCAAGCGGGTGAACAAGAATATGGCTGGACCACTTCTTGGGGTGTCACAACCCGACTCATCGGCGGGCTCATCATGACCCACAGCGATGACGACGGGCTCGTCCTTCCGCCCCGCATCGCCCCCACTCATCTCGTCATCATTCCGATTCTCCACGGCGAAGAGACAAAGGAAAAAGTCCTCCATTTCTGTGATCAGCTCGCACAAACGCTGAAGAAAAACCACTACCACGGCCAATCTCTAAAAGTCATCGTCGATAAACGGGACATGCGCGGCGGAGAAAAGTCATGGGGCTGGATTAAGAAGGGCATCCCCTTACGCCTTGAAATCGGCATGCGAGAAATCGAATCGGGCACCTTTGCACTCGCGCGCCGCGATAAAGCACACCGCGACACGACTCCTCTCTCTCTTCATGATTTGGAGCACAAACTCCCCTCGATCCTCGACGACATGCAAACCAATTTGCTCCAAAAAGCAAAGCAGTTTCGCAAGCAGCACACCCATAAAATCGACACGAAACAAGAATTCTACGAATTCTTCAGCTCATCAGATGATAAAATTCACGGTGGCTTCGCCTTTTCACATTGGGCAGAAGATCCAGCCGTCGAAGAACAAATCAAAAATGACCTCAACGTGACCGTTCGTTGCATCCCTCTCGATTCTCCCCTCGAAGCGGGCCATTGCCCTATTTCCGGCAAGCCGAGCAAGCGCCGCGTCATCTACGCCAAGGCCTACTAAATTATTCATTTTCAGATCGTTACGAAATAGACCCAAAAATGCTATCGCAAATAGCATTTTTCAATGTAAAATGCTATTTATGGCAGCAGAAACGCGATATATCCCCCGAACTCTCAATCCGCCTGAGGGAAGCTATTTCCTTTTGGGCCCTCGTGGAACAGGGAAATCGACTTGGCTTCTCCAGCAATATCCCAAAGCGACCCGAATCGATCTTTTATTAGGCGAGGAAGAAAGGCGATTTAGCGCCTATCCTGAGAGAATTCGTGATGTTGCAGCAGCCCTTCCGCCAGGTTCTACCCTCATTCTCGATGAGGTCCAAAGAGTGCCAAATCTCCTTCCAGAACTGCATGCTCTCATCGAAGAAAAGAGGGGCATTCAGTTCATTATGACAGGCAGCAGCAGTCGTAAGCTCCGCCGATCGGTTAGCGATCTTCTCGGTGGAAGAGCTCTTTTGCGCCAAATGGGCCCTTTCACCGCCTCCGAATTAAAAGATCAATTTTCCTTGGATAAAGCACTCCGAACAGGAATGATTCCACTGATTTGGGAATCAAGTGATCCAGAAAGTCGCCTGCGTGACTATCTTTATCTCTATCTAAGAGAAGAGGTGCAAGCCGAGGGACTCGTTCGTCAGATTGGCGATTTTACCCGCTTTCTGGAAATAGCCAGTTTTTCTCATGCGTCAATTTGGACAACCACCGACATCAGCCGAGAATCGAGCGTTAAAAGAGCCACCGTAGATAACTATCTTCGGATTCTCGAAGATCTTTTATTGGCTTTTACGATTCCTGTTTTTACTAGAAGAGCCAAAAGAAAACTGATCGCGCATTCAAAGTTTTATTTCTTTGATACAGGAGTTTACAGAATCGTCCGCCCGCAAGGAATTTTGGATAGTTCTCAGGAAATTGAAGGTTTTGCACTGGAAGGTTTAGTCGCCCAACACCTGCGAAGCTGGGCGTTGGCCCAAACTCAACCCCATTCTCTCTCTTTTTGGCGTACGCAAACGAAACTAGAAGTCGATTTTGTTATCTACGGCCCGAAAGGATTTTGGGCGATTGAAGTCAAACGGAGTCCAAATCTAGGTCCAGATGATGTGAGAGCGCTAAGCGCTTTTCAAGAAGAATATCCAGAAGCTAAATGTTTTTTTGTCACATTAGGGAAAAGACAAGAACAGTATCGAGGATTTCCTGTGATTCCCGTCGAAGAATTCTTACTAGGAATCACTCCAGAAAATCCAATTTTTCCCTAATCTTTTTTTCGATAGTGAATTGATCTTTTAATAGATGAAATAAATATCCTTCAGGGTTAATCTCTCATGCTTCTATTAATAGAGAAATTTCAATGAACTCGATTACAAATCCATCCATAAAAATAATTGGAAATGAGCTCACGACTCGCGGCCAAATCGACAGGCGATGGGCCGTTTCAAAAATCGTCGCACTCATTACCAGCTTTGCCAGACAATTTTTTTATTTGCGTGCAGTTGAATCTTATCCGCAGCGCCCCTCTCCCCTCCATGCTACATGGAAAAAAGAAAGTGATGGATTGGTGGTTTTACTCCACGGGTTGAATACAAGTCCTGCCGTTTGGCACGCCCAACGCTCGCTTTTAGATAGCCATCCAAACATCGATCTGTTCGCGCCCACCATTCCCCATTTTGGGGCCTGTTCTTTGGAAGAAGCAACCCACCCTCTTTTAAACTCGATTTTAAATTATACTCAAACACACCCAAACAAACCCGTTTGCTTATTGGGAACCTCTAACGGAAGCCGCATCGCTACCAAATTAGAAGTGGAGATGCGACAAAAAGCGCCTAAGACGCCTGTACTCGTCTCTTCTGTGGCAGGACTTCACTTCGGTTCTAAGGGCATGAATCTACTCAAGTGGCTTGGGATTGCGAAAAAACTATATCCAGAAGCTGTCCAAAATGAATTTACCTTCGCCAATCCTACAGCCGCCCACTTATTGGAACAGATTAAATCTCCCCTTCCCCCTCAATGCGCGGAGAGAAAATATGAATTTTACGCCTCCCTCGACGACGTCTTTATACGAGAGCTAAGTTCGACTCTTCCAGTCTTGAATAAAGGAGAACAGCGTTATATTCTCACAGGGGAAAGTCACTATTCGATTGTGGCCGCAGTCGCAAAGAAACAGATCGAAACTTGCGTTCACTGGATAGGTAAAAACTTCAAATAAGACTACAAAGCTCTCAGTTACTCTCTGAGATATCTCGCGAGATATTTATTTGTTATAAGACGAGGGCGTAAGCTGGTCAAAAGAAGTTTGTCGCAGTTCTCAGCCTCGCGATACACTTTCAAAAACTCATCTTCTGGTATGCGGATATCGTTCACAAGAAAGCATGCATCTCTTAAGCGTCTTTCGGTAAGAGCCTTGCGTAACTCTTCTTGGACTACTTCTTTTGGAAAGTGCTTAAGAAAAGTAGATACTCTGAATGTCGACAGGTGTTGCGAAGCGTATTCAAAGATGTGTTGAAGTGGAATTTTCGGAATTACTTTTATTGGTAGGAATCCATAAAACGGATCTCTTATTAGCTGAGAAATACTGTGAATTACCTTTTTGACAAGAGCATAAGGAAAAGGATGTCGAAAATTCTCTAACAAGAAATAGATAGAATCATAAAAGTTCGCCTTACTAACTATCGATTCGCACATACAGGTTCTAAATATTGACTCCAGGAAGAAAGAGAGCTGAACGGGAGCCGGAGAATACTGCAAAAGAACCTTACAGACATTTCTCCTGTTTTCATCTCGGCAAAATTTAGATTGAGCCCTTAAAAAAACCTTCGTCCATTGATCTGCTGAAATAGCGCCTAAAGAAAGGATGTTTTGAAAAGCAGACGCAGATAAATCCATTTCGAAAGCATGGGTAAGTGCGAGACCCAATAGCTCTTCTCTTTGTAGAACAGAAAGAGGTTCTAGGAAAGTATTCAAAAAGTTTCGATCATTTTTGGTCGCCGCTATAGCTATAGTTAGAGCTTTAAGATCTTGAGTTTTTTCTCTTAGATCTTTGTCAGCAAGTAGCGCATCCCAAAACCCGGGCAAATTTTTAGAAAAAGCGTTAGCATGTAACTTTCCATAAAACTCAACAGACATATCTGCATTTTTTAAGCAAAACTTAAAAATACGCAAAATCCCATGCTTACATGAACTAGATCTCAGACAATCACCGACACACAAGCTATCAGCAACATCTCTTAAAAACCATTCTCGATCTTCCTGCGGTTTATTTTGATAGACAGCCAGAAAAAGGGGGAAATTACCTTCTTGAATCCTAAAATCATCATAACGCAAATCAATCTCAAAAAATTCAATTGGCATCTTGTATCCAGGTCTCAGCGCGGGGTTTAAATTCCATCGAATTGTTGATAGAAGATCCCTGACTGTGGGCCGTCTAAGCCATTCCCGTATTTGGGCAGCTTTCACCTGACTGCTTTCAGGTGTACGTATTAAATCTCCAAGATCTTCCATGTCTTCATGGGGAAGACTATTTTCCATTTCAGAAAAATGCTGCGCGCAAAAATCAATCAACTCAGATGCTTTTTTACTTTGAATCTCTCGGTTGAGTCTGTTCAATTTACTAGGTTGGAAATCATCTAGATCGAGTTCTTTATAGGGATCTAAGCTTAGTTGAGCGCACTCTTGTTCAGTCAAATACGAGAGAGAAGAATCAATTTCTTGGACAGCCTTTCTATGAACAAAATCAACGACCTTTTGTGCAGTTGGATCTTGGTCTTTTGCTTCTACAAAAATCCTCCCCAAAAATGAGTGAGGGTTATACGACTCTAGATGCTCATAAAAATAGGCATAGGCATCTTGAATAGCATCGTGAGTTTGTGATTGGAATTGCTGGAGATTGGCCGTTAAATAGCTCAGCGTTATCCCTTGCAGCTCAGGAGGAAACTCTTCAAATAGAGCCACAGGAAGAGAATCTCTAGAAATATTTGCAGTCATATCGATACAAGTTGCTTTAAAATTACAAAGCAGAATCATGATATTATAACCACCGCTCTATTATCAATTGAGAACAGGAACTCTTTACAAAAACGAATGCAATAATTATTTTATTAAATCTATGTATCGACTTTTATTGATTTTTTTCTGCACAGCCCTCTTTGCCCAGGAAAAACCCCTGGTGATTTTGCTGAATGGGACGAGCAGCGCCGGAAAGACGAGCATTGCGAAAGAGATTCAAGCCCAGTTTGAAAAACCGATTTTGCATGTGGGAATTGACCATTACTTCGGCATGCTTCCTGAAAGTTACTATTTAGATGGAGAGAGGGCGGCAGAAGGATTCAATTTTGTCCATCGTCCAGGTCCCTTGGTTTTTGTGGAAGAGGGTCCCGTTGCGCGGCAATTGACGAAAGCTATGCACCACTCAATCAAAGCGCTCGCAAAAGGCGGATTCAATTTGGTTTTGGATGAGGTATTGGTTTTAGAAGAAGATTACAGAGATTATTTGGAGCTGCTTAAAGACTGCCGGCTGTTTGTCGTCGGTGTGACGCTACCTTTGAAAGAAGCAGAAGTGCGAGAGATTGCTCGAGGTGATCGTTATCCTGGCCAAGCAAGAGCTATTTATGATGTCGTTCACGTAGGAAAGCAGTACGACTTAGTGATCGATTCTTCTTTGCATACTTCACGGGAGAGCGCTCGCCTCATTCTCCAAGCGATTCAAGAGAAAAATTGAAGAGAGTACGAGAGCGCTCTTGTTTACCTTTGACCCATTCCGGTTTTTCTGGTATGGTGCTCTTTTTTTGAGAGATCTATGCTTGAACTATTGCGAAAATACCAAAAGTCCTTATTCCTCCTCATCACAGTGATGGTTATCTCCTCCTTCGTCTTCTTCGGGACGTTCAGCGCGCTATCCAATACGCCGGTTCGTGAAGACCGAACGATTGGCAAAGCGATTGATGGTTCAAATTTGAGTTTGATCGAACTGCAAAATTTAGCGCGGATGATTGCTGTCGATCGCGAAGATGTGACGGGTGGAAACGATCGAACTCCTCCCAATTTGCTCAATGACGGAGTCATCCGAAAAGATCTATTGAGAACAGGTGTTGCCGAAACCATCATTCAAATCACTTGGGATTTTGTTCGAGGCGGCTATGGAGAAAAACTCGAGCGGCTGAAGGCTTATAAAACCTATGAGCATCCCGATGCTCCCTTTGTCTCTTCTAAAGCGGTTTGGGAGCGATTTGCTCCTGCGATGAATCGCGAGTGTGCAGCTGTTCAATCGATGAATGAAGCAAGTCCAGAGCTGTTTTCTCACTTGAGCCGGCTCTATTATTTGCAGAGCGCTCTGCCTGCAGAGTGGACGCGCAGAGTTTTGATGATGCACGAGCAACAATATAAATGGCTTCAGCCAGATCCTCGGCTGAGACAAGAAGATCTCTCTTTGTTTGGCTTTCATACCGCTGTCGATTGGTTCGGAAAAGACTTCATCGACCTCATGGCTCAATTCATCCACAATACAGCCATCGAAGCGCAAGAGAAAGGATATGTGGTGAGCTTGGAAGAGGCAAAAGCCGATTTGAGACGCAACTTTGCAGAATCGGTTCAAAAGTTGCAGGCGGCGAAAGTTCCAGTTCAACTCACCTATCAAGATCAACTGCGTGTGTTGGGTATGGATGAGTCGGAAGCGGCAAAAGCTTGGCGCCAAGTACTACTTATGCGCCGTTACTTCAATGATGTAGGCGAAGCTGCGTTTATCGATCGCCTCCCCTATGAAGAATATGCGTCGATTGCGACAGAAAAAGCCGTTGTAGATTTGTATCAGTGGCCTAAAACAATGCAATTGGTCAATGCAGTAGATCTACTTGGATTTCAAACGTATGTCCAGTCAGTTGCAAATCTTCCGAAAGATGAACCGCTCGCTTTACCAACCGCCTATCTCCCTGTGGAAGAAGTGGCAAAAAAAGCTCCTGAGTTAGTCGCGACACAGTATACGGCCAAAGTTGCAGTCGTAGACAAGAGAGAAACTTCGCTCAACGCTCCTTTGAAAGAAGTTTGGGAGCATGAGACTAAAGAAGAAGTCTGGAAACAACTGCGCAAAGAATTTTCCTTCGTGGCCCAATTGACTGGCAAAACAGAAGAAGAACGATTTAAAGCTCTTGAAATGCTCGATCCGGTCAATCGCGGAAAAGTAGATTTATTCGCGCGGCGCCAATTGTTGAATCACCATCCCGAATGGAACGATCAAGCGCTGGCTAAAGCGCAAGGAAAAGAGCAATCGCTCACCTTGTCGGGCGGCGCAATCCAACTCGCTCACGTGAATAACCCAGCTCGACTCGGGGCTTTGTTTGAGCAGATTTTATCACAACCCGAAGTGGCTTTATCTGAATTACAACATTTTGACTCTGGCGAAGCCGTTTTCCGCTTTGATAACATCGCTAAAGTCTCCGATCCACAGATCAAGACCTTTGAAGCAGCAAAACAAGATGGCTCGCTGGCTAAATTAATCGATCGAAAAATTGAAGCAGCTTATCCAAAATACAAAGAAAAACTGTCTGCGGAGAAACAAAAACTCGCTTGGAATGAAGTCAAAGAAGAGATTGCTGAAGCGATGCTCTCCGACTTGAAAAAACAGATGGTTAAACAAGCGCCGAAAGAAGAGGTCCATTTCGCCTCTTTGCGCCTCCTCTCCCCCACCGTACATGCTTTGGAAGCGATCCGAAGTGGTTTGACTGGATGGGTGAAAACAGCTGGGGAAGACCCACTGATTTCGCAATTTAAATTGGAACGAATTGAAAAAGAGATTCCACGCACTGCCGAAGAGGATTGGATGACAAAAGAATCGTTTACGCTCATGCCAAATGAATGGTCTCCCGTGCACGTAGCGCCCGATGGAGCCGTCCATTTTATCTACATTAAAGATAGAAAAACGGCTCAGGAGCCGATTCTAGAACAGCTTTCTTTTGGCAAAGAGATGCTCGTCTCTGACGTGCAGCGGATTCTTGCCGAGAAGTTGCTTGCTAAAATGAAATCCAAACAGGCTATTGTCATACCCGTTCAACCCGAACAAGAGTAGGTGATCTGATGTTTGAAGAGCTTCCGTCTCTCTGCCCCGTCCAATTTTTTGGACTGAGTGCCGACTGCCATTTTCTAACCAAAGGTACGCTAAAACCTGACAAGCGCTTTTTGCTTCCTTCAACAGCTGATATGCTCGATGAGGAGTCATTTGCGAATGTTTATGCAGCCTGGAATTTTGAAAAGCTGCTCTTTCTCATTCAGGTAAAATCTCCCTTCCAACGAATTGGTGAAGGAGACTTAAGAAAAGGTGATTCGGTTGAACTCTTCCTCGATACGCGCGATCTCAAGTCGAAAGGGGCAATCTCCCGTTTCTGCCATCACTTTGTCTTTTTCCCCGCCCTGTTCCAAGGCTTCTATGGTCGAGAAATCACACGCTTCCGCAATGAAGATACCCACCGCCTCTGCCATCCAGAAGATCTCACGGTTACACCGCATATCGCCGATAACGCCTACTCTCTAGAAATCGAGATTCCAGCGCAATGTCTCACGGGCTTTGATCCGATGAGCTTTCCTCGCATCGGCTTCACCTATCGCATCAACCGAGCCGACGCGCCTCCCCAACATTTCGCCGTCTCTTCAGAAGAGTATATGATTGAACAGCACCCAGCTACTTGGGGAACATTAAAACTGTCTCAACAGGATGAAGACTAAGATGTATTTCACCCAATCGCATGAGTGGATTGATCAGAAGACCGGCACCGTCGGAATTTCTCATTATGCACAAAAAGAATTGGGTGAAATCGTCTATGTGCAACTTCCTAAGGTCGGTCAAACCGTCCGTGCGGGGCAAGAGATCTGCGTGCTTGAATCGACAAAAGCCGCTGCAGATGTCTACAGCCCCGCTTCCGGTAAAATCATCGCCATTAACGAAGCAGTTGCTAAAGACCCCTCTCTCATTAATAAATCGGCCGAATCTTCGGGCTGGCTCTTCCGTCTCGAGCCTTCCAATCCAGCAGAGATCTCCTCTTTAATGACTAAAGAAAAATACCTCTCTCAAGTCTCGTAGAAATTATTTTCTTAAATAGGCGGGAGTTTTGAAAAGATCTTGAATCTTCCAGAAACAATGCTTGGCGCACGCTTGAATTGTTTGGAGGATCGACACTCTATGGAAAAATCCTTGCTGGGATTTCCATACATCCTGTAGCCCTTCGAGCGCCAGATGCGGAAATGAGATAACTTTTACTTTTTGATCGAGTTTTTGCTCTTTTAAAAATTGGGTGACTTCATCTACATGCTTGGGAGGAGTAGCAAGAGCGCAAATTTCTTCGCCTAAACGCATCGGATTTTCAAATCCATATTCCTCAAGTGGCAATAACGGTGTTGCTGGAAAATAAAAATCGGGTCTTTCAAGGTGAGTAAGATATAGAATCGGAAACCCGTGAACCTTTTCCCTCACCGTTTCATCAAGCTCATACACGCTTATCCCCTCGATTACAGTCTGCAACGATTCTATATGTTTTCGATAGCAAGGGATTAAATCAGCAAAACCGGGTCTTTTTTGATCGTAGCGGTCTAATTCGGCTTGAATCCACGCTTGTAAGGGTTTCTTCCATTTTTGCTGGAACTCCGACTCATTCCAAGATCGATATTGTTGCACTTTCAGACGAACAGCATTCCACTTCGAAGCTTCCTTGCTGTACGTAAACGGAAGATAATCTTTCTTCTTTTGGATATAGTCTTGATGCCCTTCCAAGATCTCATTGAATTGCTTTTCAATTTGTTCAGCCGAAAATCCATATAACTTGGCGTACTCAACCGAGTATCTAGAAGATTGAATCGGATACCAGGACGTGTAAAAATTATTCATTCCAATTTCATCTACGCTCCCTTGATTTCCCTCTCCGCACAAAGGAAGGACCTTGATTTTTTTTAAAAGACCATAAGGAACCAACGCATTTCTTGCCGGTTCAGGCAAGGTGCTGGCATGGTATAAGGTAGTTGAGGTGGTGCCATGGCAGTAATGAATCATGGGATAAATTATATAATAAAAATATCTTATTAAAAACTCGAAACTGTTCCATTAACCTAAATTGGCTGAAAAACAAGCATGATTTGTTGTCCCTTTATTAAATCTGAACGTTGAGTGGAAGAGCGATCTTTTGATCCCATTTTAGGGAGCACTCCCAAGTCTCTTATCCCAATATTTTTCAAATAAATCTCTTTTTGCACCATTACTCGCCAGAACTGTTTATTTTTAAACTAAACTAAAGTATAATTAACGCAACTAAACTTAAAACAAAATGAAAATCGATCACAATAGATACTTACTTGTAGATTGTTTATCAAATGCGAAAATTTATGGCTCAATACCATATATCTACGCACTTCAACACTTCGCTCTCGCTGTCGATACCGCGATCAAGCTAAGCCTTATTGAAAGAATCGGGCACGCCGCTTTCGGTGTCTTATTACTCATTCCAGTTTTAAATATTTTTCTCGCTTTGGCAGATCGAACTGTTTGCGAGATGAAACAAAATCTAATTATTGAATTACCAGAAAACGATCCCTATCAACGAGGTCTTAAACATGGACAAAGACTCCGTTCAGAAATTCAATTCATTTATCGTCAGCAAATCGAACCCTTCATTCGAAAATTAAATACAACATATGGTAAAAATTGTTATCTGGAATCCAAAAAACTAGAACAACAGCTATCACCTGATATCATCAATGAAATGCGCGGTTTAGCTGAGGGATCTCAAGTTCCCTATAATTTAGTCTTACAGGCTCATACATTTCTTGACATATTTTCTCAGGCGTTCGCTTGTAGTTCGATGGGAATCATTTTCAATAAAAATCATCCTAAAGTAATTGCCACCAATCATTTTAGATTAAAGCAGAAAGATGATACTGATCAGGAGAGTTGCAGTCGATATCAAGCACTAGAATCCGCTACGGTAAGCGATGAAAAATCTCTTCCTGATGCACTAAAAAAAGTAAATGTCGACACCACCATTCAAGCCATCATTTTTAATTGCCGTGATCGAAAAGTTCTTCTAGCAACAGACTCTCATCAAGCAGCCCGAAAAGAAATCAAACCTCTCTCTTTATCCTCTCAATTTCCCGATAAAATTGATTCTTCCACACCGCCTACTTATCTAGCTCGAACTCTAGATTGGCCTATGCCAGCTCTAGGACGCCATACAGTTACTTTTGTTACCAATTCTGGCGCTCATAAAATAATCAGCATTGGATTTCCGGGATTCATCGGAGTTCTATCAGGCATGAATAACAAAGGACTGGCTCTTTCTCTCTCTGTTTCAGGAGAAAGTTTTCAAGATAAGGGAATCCCAAAGGCCTTTCTATTACGCGAAGTTCTGGAACAAAACAGCGACGCACAAAGCGCTGCCTATTATCTCCACTCTAGAAACTCAGCTAGCTCATTTAATGTTGTCGTTGCAAGTCCTGGCCAAATAGCGTCAATTGAGATAGACCCAGAAAGGAGCGCTACAGGAATTGCCGCTTATGAACAAAGCGGATTTGTGACAGTGCAACAGACTCCCCCTCCTCCATCTCTCCTTAAAAGAATAATCGGAATTTTTGGTTTTTAACCAACCGTCTGCTTGGAAGGCGCCGTTTTCACCTGGTACTCGAAAGAAAAGTACTTCTCTCAAGTCTCCTAATCCTCTCTAGAGAAATGAATCACAGAGTTACACAGAGAGAACAACCGAGATGCACAGAGAAAAAATAGGAATTGTAGAGCCGATTTTTCTCTCTGTGAACTTCCTATCTTCTCTGAGCAACTCTGTGAATTCTTTTACCCAGTACTAAACGAGCTGCTTGGAAGGTGAGGTCTTGACGACGCTCGCTTCCCAGTTCTTCAGATAGTCGAGGAATTGGGCCTTGGTGGGAAGTTTACGCATGTAAGCGAGATTCTCCGGCTTTGAACTGAGGTGAGCGAGTTTGGCTAGGAGGTAGAGATGCCGCTTATCATCACAGGCAAAGAGGAAAAAGAGAGTGTGGACCGGTTGATTGTCCAGGGCGCCATATTCAATGGGTTTTTCCGGGAAGACGACAGCCACGACGTCATAAGATTCTTGGAGGAGAAAATCGCGGGTGTGAGGCACGCCAATTCCGTTTGAAAGTGCGGTTGGCATGAGGCGCTCTCGATCGAGCAGCAGTTCTGTAACCACTTCCGCATCCAGATGGAGATCTTTGGCGATCCGCTCCATCGCGTTTTGAATGACCTCTTCCTTCGTATCACCTGGGACATTCGAATAGACGCCCCCTTTGTGAACTGCACGGAATAGGCCGAATTGATGGGTGCCAAGCCGCTCTTTAGAGGAATCGACCCCCTCCTCTTCATCAAAAGGAGAGAAGGCACCTTTAGTCTGTTTACAGCTCAAAACCCAATTCTCAATTTCACTTCGGCTGAAGCGATATTGGTTATTGAGTTTGTAGTAAGGAATTTTGCTCTCAGAAACCCAACGTCGAATCGTTGCTTCCGAAACGTTCAAAAGCTCTGCTACGTCTTTTAGCTTTAAATCCATACCCTGACCGTATCATGGAATTTTTTAGAAACTAAACTGAACTTAGCAACAACGGCTAAAAAAGGGAATTACTTTTCTTCAAATAATGCGATTGCGTCTGCCGCGGTGCGCGCTTTCAACAACTCTTTGCGCAGGTCCACATCTTTGATCGCCGTGGTAAGTTGAGAGAGGATCTGGAGATATTCTGATTGTCGATTATCAGGTCCACCGATGAGAAAAATGAGTCGGACGGGGGCTTTATCAAGAGCATTCCATTCGATCCCCTTTTTCCGCTCAATTCCAATGGCTATGAAGAAATCTTTTAGCGCTCCTAGCTTTGCATGGGGAACAGCCACGCCCATTCCGATGCCAGTGGAGACGATCTGTTCCCGATGCAAAATAGCCGCTCGAAAAGCTTTTCGATTGGGCAATTTTTTTTCACGATCGAGCAAGTCGATGAGCTCATCAATTGCCTCTTCTTGAGTCGAAGACTCTAAGAATGCGACAAGTTTTGAATTCAGGTACTCAGCAAACCTCATGATGTCCTTTTTTTTGGAGAATGGCCTAAAAAAACCAGCCAATGAGCTATTTCGTTCCAGTATGGCCAAAACCGCCCTCTCCCCGTGTCGTGGTCGTTAACAACTCTCCAACTGTAAACTGAGCCTTTACAACGGTCGCTAAAACGAACTGTGCAATCCGCATGTGACGAGTGACTGTAAAAGGTTCTTTTCCGTGGTTGATCAAAATCACTTTGATCTCGCCTCGGTAATCAGCGTCGACGGTGCCTGGAGTATTGAGTACCGTCACGCCATGTTTAGCGGCTAAGCCGCTGCGGGGACGAACCTGAATCTCATAGCCCATCGGCAATGCTGCTTTCACACCTGTTGGAATCAGAGCGAAAGCGCCCGGTTGAATGACAACAGGTTCGGTAATGTTGGCGCGTGCATCGGCGCCAGAGGCTCCTTCCGTCGCATAGACTGGAATGAGCTCAGAATCCTCTACTTCTAGAGGAACGGGAATCATTAACATGGAAGTGTTTCCGCGCGTTTCAGGAGCTCTTTTAAGCGGTGGGGCATTTTCTTGTCAAGTTCATCACCTTCAATGAGATCGAAAGAGCGTTCATTGCCAGTTAAGAACTGAATGAGTTGAGCGACGGTCTTTTTTAAATCGACTCGTTTCACGATCATATCGACCATTCCCTTTTCCAAAAGAAATTCCGATTTTTGAGCGCGAGGAGGCAATTTTTGACCAATCGTTTGCTCAACGACACGAGGTCCGGCAAAAGCGATCAATGCGTCTGGCTCTGCGATGATGATATCGCCAAGGGTCGCGAAAGAGGCTGTCACGCCTCCTGTGGTCGGGTTAGTTAAGATAGAAATATAGGGAATATGGGCTTCGTGGAGCTTAGCTAAAGCAGCTGACGTTTTCGCCATCTGCATCAAAGAGAGAATCGATTCTTGCATCCGCGCTCCGCCAGAAGCTGAGACGAAAATCAAGGGCAACCGGTGCTCGAGAGCATACTCGATTAAAAGAGTGAATCGCTCGCCGACTACCGATCCCATCGATCCGCCCATAAAGGCGAAGTCCAGAATCCCTAGAGCAACCTCAGTCCCCTCCATCTGGCAGGTCCCGACGCAAATCGCGTCGTCTCGGCCTGTCTTTTTTTGAGCGACTGCTAGGCGTTCGGTATAGGTTTCTGTATCGACAAACCCTAAACTATCGACCGGTTTGATGTGGTTAAACAGCTCTTCAAAAGATCCCTCATCGGCCAAGAGTTCAATCCGTTGCGGTAAGGTCAGGCGATAATGGTATCCGCATTTTGCACAGCAGTTCACCTGGCGCTGCAATTCTGAAGCATGAATCAACTCTGCACAACCCGAACATTTGACCCAACCACTAAAACCGTCTTTTTTAGTAGTTTGAATCTTAATTTTCGGTTTATTACGCGAAAACAAACCCATATATCAATTTCTCAATTAATTCCCGCAAATCATAACATCTAATTCGATCGATCTCAATTAAAAAACATTTTTTAAACGTTTGCTTTAGCAAAGCGCTCTTCGATGTTTTTCCAATTAAAAATTTTCCAGATCGCCTTGACATAGTCAGCGCGCACGTTCTTATACTGTAAGTAATAGGCATGCTCCCACACATCTACGCCCAAAATAGGCACAAGTCCTTGAGTACTAAGAGGATCTTGGTTCTGGCAAGTAGCGAGTTCTAACCGTTTTAAGCTCTTATTAAAGCCGAGCCATCCCCAGCCTGAGCCATGGATTGCAACCGTTGCATTGGAAAATTTTTCTTTGAATGAATCAAACGAGCCGAAATCTCTTTCGATCATTTTCATCAAGGGACTCCCCTGAGCTAGATGGCCCGCCTTGGCTTCAGGAGCCAAAATCGTCCAAAAAATACTATGATTGATGTGACCGCCCCCATTGAACTTAATGGCTTGCTGCAGAGCGATCATGGAAGGAACGTCGTTTTTGGTTTCTGCCTCATGATACTTCTCTAACGCGGCATTCAAATTCGTCACGTAGCCTTTATGGTGCTTCGAATAGTGGAGCTCCATGATCTCAGCGGAGATCACCGGCTCTAAAGCATTGAAATCGTAAGGTAGTTCGGGCAATTGGTAACTGAATTTTGCGTGATCAGCCATATTCATACTCCTTGGATCAAAATTCGCACTATAAGGATTCGAGGATATCTCGGGACATTTTTTTTCAGCAACACACGATTGCGTCATCTAGAGCCTTCTTCGTAATTGGTCCAATTGCCACCCATTTCTTTTCTGGCGGCAAATGGCCATAAATGTTTAAAAACGCCTTCACGGTCGAAGGACTCGTAAACACAATTTCCTCAAATTCGCTCAAATCAGGAACTGGATCGAGTCGTTGCGACACCGTTTGATATAAATCAAAGGCGCGGTAAGGAATCCTACGACTTTCTAAATACATCTGCAAGCAGTTCCTCGCTCCTGAAGAACGGGGCCAAAATAAATAGCCTACAGCTAGCCCCTCAAGTAAAGCAATCACTCCTTCTTGGGTCGCAAAAGGAGCCACTTTTGATTCGAATCCCTCGCAACGCAAAATTCCCGCAGTGGCCGCTCCAATCGCCAAAATCTCTTTCCCTTTAAAAGAGCCCGCTTTTAACTTTAACCAATGCCTAACTGCGCTGGGACTGGTAAAGAGAACGTGGGTAAACAGGCTCCAATCCTCTTCCACTTTTGCGTCTACCCTTGCAATGGGTTCGGTTCGAATCACAGGATAATGGAATACTTCCTCTTTACTCTGAAATCGAGCGGGATCTATGCCGAGATACAAAACTTTTTTAGTCATAGTTATGAAGTGAATTTTATTCCATTCCACTTTTCTGGCGGAGGAATAATTACAAAATCGAAAAGAGGAGGGATATTTTCATCTAATACGACTCCAGGGAGAGGATCAATGCAAAATTTCTTATTGTTTTTGATTATCTGTCGATACTTATAATAGCAAGAATTACACTGATAAACTTTATCCTTCCATTTATCAATTTTATACCATTTTCTGGCCTTGGTTATTCCGCAGAAGAAGCACTGTTTTCCTTCTCTGTTGTGTTTTTCAGCAAGCGTTTTTTCATAACAGTCCTTACAAACACTATCCAATTTAGTTACGGCATTCTTAATGAACTTTGCTACTTTATTTTCTTTACACTCTGGACACCACCTTAAATCAGAAGAAGCGCCTGTAACGTTCATTCACCCTCTCGACATGAAGATTGGATAAACATCCTATCGTTTAAGTAAAATTTAGCCAAGAGAAGAGCTCAAGCGCTGCGCGGTTACCATCTTTAACAAGAATCGCTAGCCTTCCCTGGCCCTCAGCAGTAGGACCCGGCAAATAAATTCGGTTGAGGTGAGTTAACTTTAAGCGAATGAGAGCGGCTTCAGCGATGACCACTCCATCTGCCTCTCCTGTATCGAGTTTGGCGAGTCTTGCGTGAATGGTCCCCCGAATATCTTTGAATTGGAGATCTTTTCTGAGGCGGCGCACCGCCTCTTCGCGTCTTTCACTGGAAGTGGCTATCCAAGCGTTTGAGGGAAGGGATTCGAGCGTCTCCCCTTCTCTCAATACAAGAGCGTCGCGAGAATCGACCCCTTTTGTCATAGCTGCAATCACTAAGCCATCAGGAAGAGGATCAGGCAAATCTTTTGCTGAGTGGATGGCTACATCGATTGCGCCATTTAGAAGCAACTGATCTAGCTCGCGAGTGAAAAAATCGGTTTTATCTAACGTACGCAGAGAAGTGATCTGATCGAGATCTCCTCTCGTTTCGACCCAAGTCATCTCAACTTCTATGCAAAGCTGTGTGAGCACCTCTGCCACTTGTGCGCGAGAAAGGGGCGAAGAACGGGCGCCTACTTTAAGATTTCCTGAATGGCTTGGTCGACCAGATCCACTCCCACCAGCCGAATTTTCTCGGTGAGAGAAGGCGAGAGTCCTTTCAGATTCTTTTTGGGGAGAATGCATGTTTTAAAGCCCATGTGAATCGCCTCTTTGAGGCGGGTTTCTATCCGACTTACGCCGCGCACTTCTCCACCGAGTCCCACTTCACCCACGACAATCACATCGGCTGGAATGGCTCGATTGGTGAAAGAAGAGGCAATCGCAAGGAGAATGCCGAGATCGATGGCAGGTTCGACGATTTTAAGGCCGCCTGCAAGAGCGACAAAAACATCGCAATGGTGGAGCTGATAACCGACTCTTTTTTCAAGAACAGCTAAAAGGAGTGAGAGGCGATTTTGATCGAGACCGGTAGATTTACGAGAAGGAGTCGGAAATGCGGTTGAGGTGACAAGCGCTTGGATTTCGAGGAGAAAAGAACGGGCACCTTCAAGGCCTGGGACAATGGCTGAACCGGCAATTTCTTTCATCCGCTCTTGCAAAAATGCCTGCGAGGGATTGGCCACTTCCGAAAGGCCCCCCTCTTTCATTTGGAAAATGGCGATCTCATCGGTTGCACCAAATCGATTTTTGATCGCGCGCAAAAGGCGAAAACCGTGTTGGCGGTCTCCTTCGAAATCGAGAACGGTATCAACCAGATGCTCCAGAACACGCGGACCGGCAATTTCCCCCGCTTTGGTCACATGCCCAATGAGAAAGGTGGTGATCCCCTGTCCTTTTGCGATGTGCATAAATTCTGTGGCGATCTCGCGCACCTGCACCACGGAACCGGGAGAAGAAGGAAGTTCTGGTTTGTAGACAATTTGGACCGAATCGACAATCGCGATATCTGGATTGATTTGGTCGATTTGGGCCTTGATGGAAGAATAATTAGTCTCGCTCAAGAGATAGATATTTTGGCTATCGATGCCGAGTCGACGGGCGCGGAGCGAGGTTTGTTCGGCCGATTCTTCTCCACAAACGTAGAGGATGTTGAGCCCTTGAATGGCCAGCGCGTTGGCGATTTGGAGCATGAGAGTCGACTTGCCCACTCCTGGTTCCCCTGCCACTAAAATGAGCGAGCCCTCTACAATTCCGTTGCCAAAGAGCCGGTCGAGCTCTCCCATTTTTGTCAGGAGGCGAGGAAATTCTGTTTGTCCGATGTCTTTAATCCGAACCGCTTTTGCAGGAGCGTTTTTTTTAGCTTCAAAGCGCGGTTTTTTCTCTTCGATGGAAAGCTCTTCGATGAGCGTATTCCACTGTTGGCATGCGCCACAGCTTCCCGTCCATTTTGGTTGGTTATGCCCACACTCTTTGCAAGACCAGATTACTTTTGTTTTGCTCATTGCTTACTCGGCAGTTTAGATAGGGCGTCGAAAGCGGCGCGTTGTTCAGCTTCTTTTTTTGTTTTCCCAATTCCAAATCCCGATTCTTTTTCTTGAATGTAGACGAGGATATGAAATTGTTTCGCGTGATCCGGGCCCGATTCTTCAGCGACTTGGTAAACCGGCGTGCATTGAAATTTTTTCTGCGTATAGTCCTGTAGTTCGGCTTTGTAATTGCGAGGGGGGCTGCCGATCGCCTCATTCGCCTCTTCTTCAAAATGGCAGAGAAGAAAAGATTTGGCAATCGGAAGACCGCCATCGAGAAAAATCGCCCCGACAATCGCCTCGAAGGCATCTGCCAGGATAGAGGTTTTGCTGCGACCTTCGGTCATTCGCTCCCCTCGTCCTAGGAGAATATAGTCGCTCATTTGGAGCTTTTGGAGATATTTTGCACAGGTAGCCGCCTCGACTAATTTCGAGCGAAGTTGGGAGAGTTGTCCCTCTGGATAGGAGGGCAGACGATGGTAAAGATAGTCGGCGACGACAAGCCCCAAGACCGAATCGCCTAAGAATTCAAGCCGTTCATTGGCTGGCATCGAGCACTCTCTATGCTCATTGACATAGGAGCGGTGGATGAGAGCATTGAGCAAAAGGTCTTGATTTGCAAAGACATAGCCCAATTTCTCCTCCATTTCTTCTACTTTGGATCGGAGTTCATCGAATGGGTTCATGCTCTCTATTTAACAGCTACAGGGAAATTTTGATCTACTCTATTATGCGCAAATCGATTACGATTTTCCGCTTATGGTAAGACTGAACCACCATTACGGAAAGTTATCAGGCAATTATCTGTTCGCTGAGATCGAGCGGCGGATCGCCGTATTTAAAGAAAAGCAACCGGAAGCTCATCTTCTCAATCTGGGCATCGGCGATTTCACCCGTCCCCTTCCTCAAGCCGTTGTCTCAGCTTTGAAAACTGCCTCGAGTGAGATGGGAATGATGGGCACCTTTAAAGGGTATGGCCCCGCCGAAGGGTATCGCTTTCTTCGAGAAGCCATCGCCGAGGGTGAATACAAAAAAATTGGGATTTCTGCAGACGAAATCTTTATTTCTGATGGCGCCCAAAACGATATCGCCAACGTCCAAGAAATTTTCGCGATTGAAAATCGAATCGCTGTCGCCAATCCCACTTATCCAGCCTATGTCGACATCAATGTGATGGCAGGCCGTACTCGCCTCCCGCTTAAACAAGGCGGCTATGGCGGCGTGCTTTATCTCCCCTGCAACGAAGAAAACGGCTTTTGTCCGCAAGTACCCAACCGAGCCGCCGATCTGATTTATCTTTGCTCTCCGAGCAATCCGACAGGTATCGCGATGGATCGAGCGCTTTTAAAGCAATGGGTTGAATACGCGAAAGAAAATCAGGCGATCATCATTTTCGATGGCGCTTATGAAGCTTACGTTCGTTCACCCAATGCGCCTCGAAGCATCTACGAAATCGAAGGGGCGAAAGAAGTCGCAATCGAAATCCGAAGCTTTTCAAAAAATGCAGGATTCACTGGAATGCGCTGTTCTTACACAGTCGTTCCGTTCGCATTGAAGGCTGTTGAAAGTTACCAAACATACTCTCTACACACACTTTGGAAAAGGCGCCAAGATACCAAATTTGGCGGCGTCCCTTTCCCGATTCAAAAAGCTGCCGCTGCGATCTATTCGGAAAAAGGACAAGAAGAAGTAAAGCAAATCGTCGACGCACATCTTGAGCGCGCTAAAATCCTCCGAGAGGGCCTTTCTTCGATGGGCTACAAGGTCTTTGGCGGAATAGACGCTCCGTATGTTTGGATGAAAACACCAGATGGGCTTAGCTCCTGGGAATGTTTTGATCAACTCTTAGAAAAAACTCATCTCGTCGCCGTTCCTGGCAGCGGATTCGGTTCCGAAGGAGAAGGGTTTATTCGCCTTTCTGCCTTTGCCGATCCGTCCCATGTATCAGAAGGCTTGAAACGGTTGCAAACACTATGAATCCTACTCTCACCGCCCAACAGATCGCGTTCTTCGCAAAAAATGGCTACCTTGAACTCGAAGGACTTTTCTCTGAAGAGGAATGCCGACAATACTCGCTCGCGATCAATCCAGAAAAACTGAAGCGATTGCCTCTATCCGAGCAGCTCATCCAAGGACGCGACCTCTGGCGCCACGCTTCGGCTCTTAAAACACTCATTTTCTCGCGCAGACTCTCCACCATCGCAGCCAGTTTAACACCGAAAGTTTCACTCCGCGTCGCTTTGGATCAGTGGTTCCCTTCCGATTTCTCACTTCCTCGACCTGCGAAACTCAATGAGCTGTTTTGCATCCAAGGCATCACCTGCGCGATCTTTATCCAACTAGAGCCAGGGATCACAGAAGTTCCCGAAAAAACTTCGCCGATTGGTCTCTTCCCCTTTCCAAAAGGAAGAGGAAACGCCCTGATTGTTCAACCCAATCTCCTTCTCAACTGGCCAACACTTGCAGCCAGCCAAAATCTCTATCTCATCGCTTACTGCCAAATCAACTCGGTCTACGTTCAAAATAGCAATGATCCAGCTGGGCTAAACTTGCGCGCTCTCGGCTATGGTTACGGCGATCCACTCCGTAACGACACCCACCCCGTTATGGCTCAACGTGGGTGAGCTTTAATCCAAAAATTCCGATGATGATCAGCAAGAGCGACAAGAGCCGAATGATGTGGTACGAGTCGCCGAAAAAAATGATTCCGCAAATCACTGTTCCAGCAGCGCCAATTCCAGCCCATACCGCATAAGCCGTTCCGATCGGAATTGTTCTCATCGCTTGTGACACGCAAAAAAAACTCAATGCGATAAACACAACTGTGATGATGCTAGGAATAAGCTTGGTAAATCCCTCGCTGAATTTCAATGCAATGGTAAATAGAATCTCAAACGTACCGGCAAGAAGTAAATAAATCCAAGAAGACATAGAGCACACTTAAAAAAATTGCCCTATTCTACTCACCAACCACGGATAACGCAAGCTTATTCGAAACATACCCCGCTAAACAAACAGTTCAACGATATAACGATGGGAACGATAAAAAAAAGAACATCCCCTCCTTTTTTATCGTTATATCGTTCCCATCGTTTTTTAGTGATAGTTCAAAAGACTTTGTAACTATCTGTCGTCGCTAAATCCAAGCTTATTTTCGAGCCCGAGTCCGAGCCCGTGTGCGTGCCCGTGCCCGATGGGAGGTGCGGAGGGCTTCCCTCCGCCCTTTCGTATTTATGTTTCGTCGTGCATGCCCATTCTCTGCTCAACGGAATGGAGAATGGCGCCAGCAATCAACGCTTGCGACTCGGCTTCGGTCGGATCAATTGCTTCTCCTCCCGCAGCTTCCCAAATCAACTGATCGATTTGCATCCGCACATCATCTGGCAAGTCATACAGCCCCTGAAATCCCTCTTCCAAACGGCCGAAAAAGAACGACTTGGCCACCCGCGCTTGGTGTTGAAGAGAAAGCAGATACTGCTCAATCGCATGTTCTAGCCCCTCTGGGCTAATCCCCTGCGCATTGCCGACTTGCCTCATCACTTCTTGTCTTTGCTTGACACTCAATTCGCTCAATTGCATGAGATCCCCCTTAGTGTATGGGCAAATGTCCCTGGATGAGAAGCGAGTTCATGCATCACTGGAAAAGCGAAGCTAAAAATAAGGTCTTCGACCTTCCCTTTAACCTCATTTAATTTCTCCCTCACTTCGACCGATGCTGGCTTGACAGCTTCTAAGCCCTCAATTTCTCTACCCAAATCGGCAATTTCCTCAGCTACATCCTCTGGCTCTTGATCAAATTGAGTGAGAATCAATTTCGTTACTTTTGCATCTAGCTCACTCAATAAAGGCAGCAAAGAAACATCCCGCTCAATCTTCTGCATCTTTACTTCTGACGTTCGGTCTAAGATGCGACTGGCAAGCTCCGCAACCCTGTCATCTGACGATTCTTGAATATCTCTTACAGGAGAGCTCGGCGTGCCGAGCTGTTCCGTTTTAGTGCGACGAAAAATCGCCGAAACATGTTCTGCTAGGTTATCTAGATCGTTTACTGAGAGATCGGGATTGTCTAAACTCGCCTCAAGAGCTGAAAGCTCTTGTCTGATCTTGTTAATTTCCATATTCCCCACCTTTTATATATATTAAAATTACGAGGACAATTGATATTAATAGAACTAACCTCATATTTATCTTACTCCTATTTACATTATCTATCAATTAGCAGTAATTTATTTAATCTTTTGGGGTATATTAATTTTTTTACTGCGCCGGCGACCGAGGCTCCGCCGCTGCCAGCGCCCGCGCCAGCTGCACCTCCGAAATTGCCAGGCAGATCGTAAAGGCATTACTTGAAAGGCAGGTTAAGGTTGTTTTTGTAAC
>JBEHXF010000010.1:0-48995 GCA_048498835.1 Chlamydiota bacterium
ATTGTAAGGCTATTGGTTTCGGGATGGAGAGTGGAGTAGACGAGGTGTGGAAAGGTGCCAAGGCCAAAGAGGATAATGAGGAAGGCAATGGCCGTGCAGGAAGAGAGAAAAGCCCACCCATCGTTCCCTTTGCGCACTTGGTAGGGAATGTTCAGGATGGAGAGGAGCGTGAGGAAGGGAAAGAGGGCCAGCGATGGATATTGCTTATGCGGCTCGGTCATGTGAGGGACGAGCGTGAGGGTCGCAATGGTGACTATGATGTACCAGACGATAAAGGAAAAGATGGCCGGATTGACCCACTTGCGAATGGTATCGTGCGGCTCTCCATCGGTTTTCATGAGAAGATAGATCGCGCCATGCATAGCAAAGAGTGAGATAGAGAAGAAACCGACAATGAGCGGATAGATGCCGAAAAAGTCGAGAAAGCCGCCTACATAGTCTTGTTCAGCGTTGAGTGGAACGCCTTGGATGATGTTGCCGAGGGTAATGCCGAGAACAAAAGCGACCAGGTGGGATGAGAGAGAAAAAACGACATCCCAAATCGAGCGCCAGCGGGGCGATTCTTGCTTGCTTCTAAATTCGATAGCGACGGCGCGGAACATAAGGCCTGCGATGAGGAACATGAGTAGGGTATAGAATCCGGAGAAAATGGTCGCGTAAGCGTTGGGGAAGCCGGCAAAAAGCCCTCCCATCATGATGACGATCCATACTTCATTGCCATCCCAAACGGGGCCAATGGCATTGAGAAAAATTCGGCGATGGAGGTCGTTGCGTCCAAAGAGATGAAGAATACCCACGCCGAGATCAAAACCATCGAGAACCGTATAAAAGAGAATCGATAGGCCGATCACTCCATACCATAGCACTTCTAGTATCATAGAGATCCTTCGAGTTTAAAGGGGTCGCGGTAGACTTGATCATCTTTTTTCTTATGGATCTCTTCGGGTCCATGTTTGATTTTTCGATCCAGAAGGAAAAGAAAGAGCGCAAAGAGAAGGAGATAGATGATGATAAACATGATGATCGAGCCAATCACTTGCCCTGCGACAATGGAAGTAGAGACTCCTTCCGACGTGCGGAGCATTTTCCAAACAATCCAAGGCTGACGTCCCATTTCTGCTGTAATCCAACCCGTTTGCTGCGCTATGTGGGGTAGACCGACGGAAAAAACCATCGCCCAAAGAAGCCATCTCTTCTCACCCAACTGCCCTTTATACCAATACCAAGAACCAAATCCTGCAATGAGGACCATAATCCCCCACATGGCGATCATGGTGTGATAGGTTTGAAAAACAGCTTGTACGTTGGGCCACTCATCGCGAGGGATTTGGTCGAGTCCTGTCACCGGCTTTTCTGGGTCGCCATAGGTGAGAAAGCTCAAGCCTCCGGGAATTTTCAAACTGGTAACGGTTCTCTCTTTGGTATTTACCCAACCGAAAACCGAAATGGGAGTGTAGGGCTCAGTTGTGTAGATTCCCTCCATGGCTGCTAGTTTAGAGGGTTGATACTTGGCGACAATTTTTGCGCTTCGATCGCCTGAAAAGAGCTGCAGAGCAAGGGAAATCGAGGCGACCAGAAGGCCCATTTTCATCATCGATCGGGAAATGTCTACATGCTTTTTCTTCAGCATATAGTAAGCAGCGACGCTGATGACCATGAAAGCTCCCGTGAGCCAACAGCCTAAAGTTACGTGGATGAGTCGATCGACAGAAGAGGGATTGAAGACCATTTCCCAAAAGTTGGTGATAACGGCGCGAGGACCTGTAGGCGATTGTTCGATGTGAGAGCCGGCAGGCGTCTGCATCCAGGAATTGGCGACGAGAATCCAAACAGCGCTGAAGTGGGCGCCAAGAGCCACACAGATCGTCGAAAAGTAGTGAATTTTCGGGCCGACTCGATCCCAGCCAAAGAGAAGAATGCCGAGGAAGCCAGCTTCCAAGAAAAACGCAAAAATCCCCTCTGCTGCCAGAGCGCTGCCAAAGACGTCCCCAACAAAGCGAGAATAACGAGCCCAATTGGTCCCAAACGCAAAGGTCTGGACGAGTCCTGTGGCCACACCGAGCGCAAAAGTCAGGGCAAAGATCTTAATCCAAAAGCTGGTCATCTCTTTGTACTTCACCTTTCCCGTTTTCAGGTACATCCCCTCCATAATCACGAGCATTAGGCCAAGGCCAATGCTGATGGGCGGATAGAGATAATGAAAGCAGCTATTGAGCGCAAATTGAATGCGCGAAAGAATGAGAACGTCCATGTGGCCTTGAAATTTGTTCCCATCCTTTTTCGTTATTTTTAATTTTAAAGTCAATCTGATATAGGGGCCTTATGAGGACTATCATCATCCTACTCGCTCCTGTTTGCATCGTGGCTGAGCTCACACTTAACTGCTTATCACTCAACGACGCCGAGCAAATTGCTCTCGAGTACAACAAGCAGTTTTTGATCGCCCGTGAATCGACGATCCAAGCGACGGAGCGGAAAAAACAGGCTGTATCGAGATGGTTCCCCGCCCTTCAATACAGAGCTGAATTCCGGGAAATTGAAAAGAAAGAGCTCTTTTTTAATGTTTTTTCAAAACACTTCGATTTCAGCCACCAGGGTTATAGCTCCGTTTTACAAGTTTCTCAGCCGATCTTCTCGACCGACCTGATTTTTGGTCTTAAATCGAGCGTCTACCAGGCGAACGCGGTTCTCTATGATCAAGCCAATACCAAAAATGAACTCCTCCGTGCTGTGAGAGATGGTTATTATGCTGTTGTTTCCTCTGAAATCGCACTCGAAATCAATCGGGAAAACGTCGAATACTTGAGTTACGCCCTCGAAAAAGAACAGGAGCGATTGGATGCGGGCGCTTCGACCCCCTTCGAGGTCAATCAGAGCAAAACGGCCGTAGCCAATGCTATTTCAGAATATTACACAGCTCTTCGCAAGCTGAAAAACGCCCGCAATGCGCTCATCTTGACGCTCGGCGTCGATCCCCTCCTCGAACCAAAGATGCACCTGACGCAATCGAGAATCCCCCTCCTCTCAATTCCCGAGCTCGCTTTGAAAATGCAAGAAGTGCAAGAAAAATATAAATACCGAACCAACTGGTTCGCCTCGACAAAAGACTTCCTCCTGAACATTGAAAGGATCGATGAAGCTCGAAAGCTCATCCTCTTCACAGAACAAGAGGCAGCTAATTATTTAGCCGTTGCCTTGCAAATGCGCCCTGATTTAGCGAGTAGAAAAGTCTTAATCGATGTGGCCGAACAAAACTTGAAATCAAAACAGGGAACTTATTTCCCACAAATCGCTGGCTACGCTCGGTACTCCTACAACGACGTCGATTTAGGGACAAAGCCCTTCTTTAAGGAGCCTTATAACTGGTCTTGCGGCATTAAATTGAGCTGGAACATATTCGATAGCATGCTCCGAGAGCACGAAATCCGAGAAGCGAGGTCGCAGCGCTCTGCTTCGAGAATCTCTTATGATCAAGAATTTCAACAAGTCGAAGTCCAAATCCGCAACGGCCTGTATCAGGTGGAAGATGCTCTATTCGCCTACCTCTCCGCCAATGAAGCGGTCCAACTCGCTGAGCAAGCCCGTTTCCAAGCGCAGGAAAAATTGGAATACGGTCGAATCTCACCGCTTGAATATCGAGATTCAGTCAACCAGCTCGCCCTTGCGCGCAACTTGCGCAACTTCGCCAGTTTTGAATTGATCGCCGCTTATTACGATCTCCGTTATGCAACGGGCGTCGATTCGTCTCTCGTAACTGAATAAATTATTTTCTCTTCTTTAAAAAAACAGCTTTTATCCATAAACTAAAAGTGCCTCTTTTGGACGCTGAGCGAATCTTCTATTGAAAAGAACGACTCAATCGCTTAAAAGGCAGGTGTTTGCTCCACCATTGGGCTGGCATGGGTTTCTTTTATTCGATCACCCCTTTTTTAGAAGTCATGATCATAGCGATCATGCTGAACTACCTCCTCTCCTTTTTCTGGAATACGAAATCGATGGATCTGGTACTCGGCTTCTTCGCGTTTCTTCTCATTTTAGGCATTTCCAGTTGGCTCAACCTTCCCGTCTTACACAAAATCCTCGTCTTGATCGGAAATGTCGCCGTCATTGCCGTCATCATCATTTTCCAGCCAGAACTGAGGATGGCACTGTCTAAACTCAGCTTGAAAAGCCGACGGTCTCGAGAGATTACCGAGTTCGATAAATTCTTAGATCAACTGACCACCTCGGTCTATCGAATGTCCGAGAAGAGAATTGGGGCGTTGATTGCGATTGAAAATGATGATTCTCTGGAAGAGTACGCACAAAAAGCGGTCCTGGTAAATGGAGAATTTTCTCCTGAGCTTTTGGAAACCATTTTTGCAACCAATACTCCCCTCCATGATGGCGCGGTGATCTTGCGAGATAAAAATATCTTGGCTGCAGCCGTCATTTTGCCGCTCGCGGAAGATTCGTCCCAGCTAGCAAAATCGATGGGGACAAGACACCGAGCCGGCTTGGGCTTGAGCCACATGACGGACGCTCTTGTCGTGGTTGTCTCAGAGGAAACCGGAAAGGTTTCTATCGCACGCGAAGGAATTATGACGCGAGGCGTAAAAATTGATCGATTCAAAGGGATCATTCGAAGTATCTTCAATGCTCCGGCAAGAACCAAATTGACGCCAAAATTTAATTTATTGGATTGGCTCCGAACATGAACTATTTGCTCGCTTTTCTACTCTGCTTTTGGGCCCCTGCGATCCAGGCCCCTATTTTGAAAAAGCGCACCGAACATGAATGGATTTGCTCTCGCTGCCGCCATCCAGCCGAAGGCTCTTATTGCCTTCGCTGTGGAAACCCCTACGAACGGCCCAAGAAATGAAGACGCTTCTGATCCGACTATTCGTTGAAAATTGGCAGAGAAAGCTCGTTTCGCTCATCTTAGCCATGATCATCTGGATGGTGGTCAACCATTCGATGACGGTCACAAAAACAGTGCACAACGTCGCGGTCCGAGTCATCAATCTCCCTCAAGAAAAGACCATTGAAGGAATGCAAGTAAATGGGATTCTCAATAAACGCATTTCCCTGACTGTAACTGGAATTAAATCCGCTTTAGATGAACTGTCGGGTAAAGATCTAGAAGTGGTCCTTGACGCAGCTGGAAGAGCCGATGAGTGGATTGCCTCCATCACGCATAAAAATCTCGTCAGCCTCAATCCAGAGCTAGAACTATCGAAAGTAATCTCCAAAATTTCTCCTTACCAAATGATTGTGCGCCAGAGCAAACTCGTTTCAGAAAAAGTCCCTGTTCTCGTGATGCGCCCTATCGGCGAAGCTCCAAAGGGGTACCAGTTTTTGGACGCATGGCCCTACCAGCTTTCGATCACTGTGACAGGACCTGAAGATTCAGTCAAAAAAATCAAGTCGCGCGGCTTAAAACTCACCTTTAACTTAAGCGATGTGACCCGAGATGAACTCGATACCTTAGCCTCGAATAAAAAAGATGGCCAAGTGGATGAGGTGAGTTATTTTGTTCCGAATGCGTGGAAAAAAATTCTCCTCCCCCAGCTCTCGGACGCACCTGTTGAAATAGATGATCCGCAAGCGAAGGCTCTTCGCATTGATTTTTCCAGACAAGATCTCCTCCCGATCGGCGCAGCGATTCCCGTCACGGTTTTCTATCCACCTAAATTCAGCAATACGCTCAATCCCGACACCTACACTCTCGCTCCCAATGACTTTATTCAAAAGAAAAACGGCATCAAAATGATCACCGCTCCCCTCTACGCTTCGGGAGTGAGCCGCCTTTTTCTCGATACAGTAAAAGATATGCTCCAAATCGTCGTCATTGCGGTGCCAAAATCGGAGCGAGAAACGCTTCTGTGGAACGCCCAATTTATGTATCCTCATGAACTTGAAGCGCGCTATGTGGCGAAGGTTCTGTCTGAATCGAATGACGAACTGGGCGATCTACAGCCCCACCTACGGGAAGACTATCTCCGCAATCGCTTCCGCAGCTATATGAACAGTTTCCGGTTGTATACGCCCAATCACAAGAAGCTCAATTTAAAGATCGAGCTTCAGGCCAATGCGATTTCGGTGACTCCGCTGAATTTACAATAATGCACGTCGTCCTACTAAAATCTAGAGCGAGAAATCGCGGTGGGCTTGAAAAAGCCGCATCACGTATTGCCACAGCCTTTCTCGAGCGGGGCGCTGAAGTGACCTTGCTGACCACAGGAAGCGCGCTAGAGGCCGACTCGTATCCCGCCCTGCAAGTAGAAACCATTCCAGTCAACTCTTGGCCAGCCTTTCTTCGAATGGAGCAATACGATCGCCTCGTTCAAAAATGGCTCAAAAAACAAAAGCCCGATCTCATCTTTGGGCTCGACCGAAACCGCATTCAAACCCACATTCGCGCAGGCAATGGCGTACATGATGCGTACCTCAAAAGCCGCATCTTAACAGAAGGGAAGTTCAAGTATTACACCTGTCTTCTCAACCCGATGCACCGAAAAATTCTCCAGCTCGAACAAGAATCATTTGAATACCCCGGACTAAAAAAGCTCTTCACTAATTCACACATGGTTAAAGAGGAAATTCTTAAGAGATACAAAACCGATCCCGCTAAAATTCAGGTGATCCACAATGGCGTCGAATGGCATGAAATGGCATCCGACTTTAACCAGTGGCCTGAAATCCGAGCACAACACAATTCCAGTCGCTTTGAATTCCTTTTTATCGGCAACGGCTACTTGCGCAAGGGACTTCGTCATTTGCTGCAGGGACTAGCCCTCTTAAAACAGCGCGACTTTCACCTCTCCGTTATCGGCAAAGACAGCCGCCAAAAAGCCTTTGAAGCTGAGGCAAACCGACTCGGTCTACAACAAAACGTCTCTTTCTTCGGGCCTCGAACCGACATTCGCACGTTTTATCAAATAGCCGATGTCCTCGTCATTCCCTCATTCTACGACCCATTCGCTAACGTAACTGTTGAAGCGCTTGCGATGGGCCTCTATGTTCTTTCCTCAAAACACAATGGAGGATCTGAAATCCTCACTCCCTATAACGGCGCCCTCATCCCCGATCTCATGGACCCCGATGCAATGGCTAGCGCTCTACAACAGGCCATGCATTACAAAAAAACGCCTGCCAGCGCAGCTCTTATTCGGGAAGAGATCAAACATCTCGATTATTCTCACCAAATGCACCTCTTGATGGAGGCCTGCTATGAATAAGGAGCGTTTTATCTATTATCTCATCCGCGGCTTGACCTATCCTTTCCGCCTCATGCCTTATTCCTGGATCCGAGCTTGCGGTCGATGGATGGGTACGATTGCCTACTATTGCATGCGCGAATACCGAAAACGGGCGCTGAGCAATATCGCTTTGGCATCGGATCTTGTCCTCACAAAAGAAGAGATGATTCAACTCGCCAAACAATCGTTTCAAAACTTGGCGATCAATTGTCTTGAATATCCAAAACTCGATAGCGAAACCGATTTTTCCAAAGTATTTCTCTGTGAAAATCCAGAAAAAACCGTTGCTCTCAACAAACAAGGTTATGGCATTATCTACTTCTGTGGCCATCTCTCCAATTGGGAAGTTCTCTTTCTCGATGGAACAACGAGGATGACGGGGATTGCAATCGGCAAATCGATCAAAAACAAAAGACTCTACAATTGGATCCTTTCAATTCGGGAGAAAAATGGGGGCAAGATTGTCGCGCCCCGCAACGCCATTAAAGAGGGTCTTCGAGCCCTTCGCAAAGGACAATTCATCGGCATTGTCGGCGATCAAGGGATGCCCGACAGCGGCTATTCGTTCCCTTTTCTCGGCCGTAGAGCGTGGACTTCAACGGCTCCAGCGCTCCTTTCCTACAAGACCAACTCCCCGATCATCTTTGCGGAAACACATCGTACGCGCACCGGCTATCAAATTCGCTATGCCGATCCGCTCTGGCCCGATCTTTCAAAACCGATGGAAGAAGAGGTCGTTCGGATGATGAATACCCTTCTTACTCAACTTCAAAATAGCATCAAGCGCTATCCAGGCGAATGGCTCTGGCAACACAATCGGTGGAAGCAACAATCGCCCCAAAATATCTACAAGCGATTTCGCCATGACTGCATCTGTGTCATTCTACCCGATGACCCGACTCTCCTCCCTCATCTGGCGACCTTTCGGGAGATTTATCCACTCGATTTTCTCTTCCTCATCGTTCCGCAAGCGCTCAAATCTCATCCTCTCATCCCCGTCGACGGAATCTTTTATTATACGGAACTCAAACAAACGCTTCTCGATGATCTTCGTTTTAAACTCGTTTTCAATTTTACTTCCTACCGACCTATCCACTCCCACTACGAACGCCTAAGCGCCTTTGAAGTGCTCGATTTTCCCACTCTACAAGCGCTTGCTGCGCCCAAGCTCCCGCCGCATTTACAAAACAATCTCACAGACATTTTAAAACGGGCGCTCTGCCGCCCTGGAACCATTTGGAATCCCGAACATGCCAGCTGACCGCTTCTACTACGATGGATCACTCACTCCCCACACAACCATTTCGCTCGAGGGCCCCGAGCATCATCATCTGCGAGTCATGCGAATCACGCCAGACGAAACATTCGAGATCGTCAACGGCCACGGTTCTCTTGCCACGGCCAAACTCCTCGATCTCGGCAAACGGAACGCCACCTTAGAAATCCTCACTGTTACAACTATCACCCGCTCCCCCAACCACATCATCCTCGCCATTCCCCTCATGCGCCCGTCCAAACTTGAACTCATCATCGAAAAAGGGACAGAACTCGGCGCCGACGCCTTTTATCTCTACCCCGCCGACCACTCAGAAAAAGAATCGCTCTCCCCCAATCAGCTCGAAAGGCTTCACTACCTTTGCCTCTCTGCGCTCAAACAATCGGGCCGCCTCTACCTACCTTCCATCGAAATCCTCGCCCACTTTTCCGAGCTCTTTAAAACTGAGGCCGCCACCCTTTACGGCGATACCCGTCCCGATGCCCTCCTCCTCTCCGCCCAAACCGCTCCCCGCACGCTCTTCATCACCGGTCCCGAAAAAGGCTTCTCCTCTAAAGAACAGGTTATCCTCTCCCAGAAAGCCACCGGCGTCAAACTCAGTCCCTATATTCTCCGGGCTGAAACCGCCCCCCTCGCCGCTATTTCAATTTTGGGATGTAAATTATAATTAATAATAAATCTTTATTTAAGTTATAATACTTATAATTTAAATAAGGAATAGTTATGTCATCTATAAATACTCTACCTACATCTGTCATTGCTCATTGCGCTTCTTTTCTTGATATCGATTCAGAGAAAAAATTAGCTCGTTCATCCAAAACCTGTTCAGCCGGCGTCGACTATCATCGAAACATCACGCTTAATTTAACCAAAAAGCAACCTTTCATTCGTCTACTTGTAGAACATTCGGACACCTTCCAGAACGCCAATCCTAAAAATTATCCACAGGCCATCAAAACCATCCTCACCATGCTTGCCAATTCCTCCCGTTTAGATAGAGAAGCTCAATGGATCTTTAATCAAGTTCAACGCGGAAGTTGGTGGTATGCACCAAAAGAAGGTCAACAAAGAACAGCCGCATTTCTGGGTAGACCTTCTATCCCTGAATTAAGAGAGATCCCAATGATCGCAGACGATGTATTCGATGCTGCGAACGAGACAAATCTTCGAGGTCTTTATCTCCTTGCTCAGGCAACTTCTGATCAACAGCTATTAAGAACAATTCCGATTGAATCTGTTGGCAAAGCGGGACGAGTAAAAGCATTCTACCAAGCTGTAGAAGGCGGCAATTTGCCAGCGGTACAAAAATTCTTAGGCACTAGATCTCCTGCAGAACTGTTAAATAGTATAAGACTGGCCAGAGCAACCAATCGTCATGGAATGATGAGACAACTTCTTCAACAGACATCCAACTTGAATTTGGACTCGTTATTAAAAGACGCTGGAAGAACCGGTGACGTGGAAGC
Source organism: Chlamydiota bacterium (assembly GCA_048498835.1). Lineage (GTDB taxonomy): Bacteria > Chlamydiota > Chlamydiia > Chlamydiales > SM23-39 > CAITMJ01. The sequence goes on from JBEHXF010000010.1 coordinate 9,984, forward strand.
GCTTGAGATCATTGTAACTGAACTTAAAACACCAAGAAATGCGCCGCACACTCTTACTTACCATTTCTCTCCTCAAGCAGGATATAACGAATTCAATAATGATGCCACTGGACTTCAAGAAGCGCTCATCGATGCAGTGCTTACAAATAATATGAATAGCTTTGAACTCCTACTACAGCTCATGCCAAACGAAGACATTGCGCCAGGCTTTTTAACTCAGGCATTGACCCATCTTCAAACTTATATCAGAGAACTCAATCGCTATATTACGGCATTAAATGGAAACGAGATTTATCAACATAATTTGATTCTCAACCCATTCAACAATAGAGAACAATTGAGAACCCTTTTTCTAGAGGCGATCCATCGCCTCTTGCCGCCACAACAAGAACCTGTTGCGATAGCAGCAATAGAGCAGCCGGAACCGGTTGCACTTATAGAAGTTCCTGTAGCGGCAACCTCAATTTTAAGAGAACCTCAAGTTTTGGTCGGGCCGATTATTGCTCTGATGTTGGCTATATTTGTCGCCCAATTCCTCATCGATAAATAAGATGGCAGTTTATTTAATGAGACGGTTTTAGCAATCAGAATTAGTTAAAAAAAATAGCAAACAATTAAACTGGTTTTTTGTATAATTGATTTAAAACAATAGTAATGATACAATCTATTAAATATTTAAATAAATAATTAAATTTCCAGAAATAAATATAAGGATAAATTATGGCCGCTTCAGGGATAAGTCCCTTTACTCCTCAAACCCCTGCTACACCAAAGCAGACTACCAGCTTCGAAAGCCCAGTAAACGGGAGAGCGCTTGCGATTCTTCAACGCGTTTTTGGTGGGCGTCCATCCATTCCGCCGCGTCTCACTCCTAATCGCGTTCAATTATTGCAACAGATCGATGATCAAAAAGAACCAGAAGAAAGCTCGCCTATCCACCCACTCTCAGCGCTCATCTCAGAGCAAAATGGCGATGAAACACTTGCTCCTAGAAATTTAAACTTTGACCTGGCTCGAGCAGGTGATGAAAACCTAGCCCCTGAATTGGGACAAAACATCGCTCCCCTTCCAATGAATTACGACCATCTTGGATTACCCAGAAGAGCCGGTTTGATTGAATACAATGATATTCAATGGGTTTGGACCGAAGATGGACATCTTCGTCCCCATCTCATGTCTCCTGCAGAATATGCAGGTCTCGTATTCGATCTTCATAATTCAGTAAGAGAACTACGAGAAGCTCAAGGATTAGGGCTTAATCCGATTGATGAGAATGAAGTCGCTGGAATTACTGACTTTGTTTTATTGTCACTTGCAGATGTCGTTGTAAACAGAAGAAATCAATAATAAAAATCAAAAGGCCCTACTGGGCCTTTTTTTCTAAAAGAATCCAAACATTCATTTTATTAAAATCGTCCCATGTAGGCGGGTGATTCTTCGCTGCCACGATAGACGAGACCCCGCTGAGGGTCGAGAGTTACTTCTTCGTTTTCTTTGAGAAATTAAACAGAAAATATATTGAATAAAAAATTTAGAGTGTATTAGAAATTTGCCTCCCTTAACTAAAGGAGGGTTTTATGTACTCAATTGATGCTATCACTGATCTTTCATACGACGATCTTTTCTCTATTTCTGAAAGCAAGGAGCAGGCTAAAGTTCTAATCGATCAAACGGATCGTTACGCACCTCTGAGAATGATTTTGACAAACCTAAATAGTCAGATAGAACAATTCAAAAAAAGCAACTATGTAATTTTTGGCACTGGCGCCGTTGAAGGGACTGTTAAAAGGGATGAAAAAGGATCGACTGCAAGTGTAAAAGTCGACTACACCTCTAGGGACAAAAAAAGCAGCATTCGAGGGGAAATCGAAGCCAATCAAAAAGGAAAAGTTAGCGGAAGCGTAACCGTTCGAAGAGAGTTTAGGGATGATGAGTAAATCTTCATATTCTCAGAAATTTGGGCTCCTATTAGGAGGGGCCTTACTTCTTGCTTTATCTTTCCTTTTCTATTGTACGAGAGAGAAAGAGAATTCCTTTGTTCGCGTTCCTACGAAGTATTTCCCCGAATCGAATATTTTATGTTTCAAAGCTCAGATGAAGGGCAATCAGCATTTATTGCAAATCGATTCAGGTGCTCAAATGGCCGTTTCGCTTACTGAAAATAAATTTAGAGAATATGCGGCCGATAGAAAAAGGGATCAAACGGAATGCTTTGACATTAACCACAATTGCTATCTTTCAGAAACTTTTATTTCTGATGTAATCGATGTCGGCCCTCTTCAATTAGCAGATATGGAAGTTAAAAGTGATTCTCTGGAATTTTTAAATAGCGGATGTAAATTAGATCCGACGGAAGAAAAAACTCAACAAGAAATACTAGAGTATTCAGAAGTTGACGGCAGACTCGGCTCTTATGTTTTGGGAAAAGTAGATTATTGGCTCTTTGATTTTCCAAATCATGCCGTTTATGTCTTATTTGATTTCAAACAAGCGGTCGATGAACTCGGATTCTCAATAAGCGACTTTATATCAATTCCGCTTGAAACATCCTCATTTATCACAATTGCATTAGAAGTAGATTCCAAAATCAAAAAATTTGCAATTGATACCGGAGCCAATGTTTCAGTGCTCCATTCCTCAACTCCAGATTCAAAATATAAAAACGGTGAGATCTCTTATAGAGGTCAATCTTTAGGAGCCGCCAAATTTTTCCTCTTCAATCTTACAGAAGATTTACATTCAGAATTTACCGGAATCTTGGGAATGGATTTCCTAATGCATCATGTGGTTATTTTCGATTTCAAAAACAATAGAATTTATATAAATTATAGCGAGAGGACGGGGCAGGCGGGTGATTCTTCGCTGCCGCGATAGACGAGGCCCCGCTGCGGATCGAGGGTTACTTCTTCATTTTCTTTGAGAAGGGTCATTGCGCCGTCGGCGCGAGTCATGACAGAGATCTCAAAGGTCTTTGCGACGAGAGCTGCGTATTTTTCCGAGGCTGAATCACCGATGTGGTTTTGGAGGATTACGCCTGCTGCATGCTTGAGGATGGGGAGGAAGGAATTGTCGCAGTGGGGGATGACGACGAGGCGATTCTGGAGTTGATCGGGATCGATTCCCTCTGGCGAGAGGACAATCGATATACGACCGGTTACTTTCGGGCCAAAGCCTTTGTGGCCCCGTACGAGGACATCGCCAATATTTTCTACGGTCATCATGTTGGTCGACCCTTTTTTACCAAAAGGAACACCTGCTGTTACTACGACGACATCACCGAAGGAGATGATGGAGCGAGAGAGGGCAAAGGAGCTGGCGGCAGCAAAGGCCTCTTTTGCATTGGCGCACCCTTCGAGAAGGACGGGGGTCACGCCCCAATTGAGGGCGAGCTGCTGGTAGACGGCTGGATTGGGCGTTACAGCGATGATGGGCATTGACGGGCGAAGGCGCGAGACGAGGCGGGCCGTGGCGCCGCTGGCTGTAAAGGCGAAGATAGCCTTGGCATTAGCGCTATAGGCCGTTTTGACGGCAGCCATGGAAACGGCCGATGAGATATCGTGATAGTCGTGCTGAGAGTGTTGGTCAAAGAAATTGCGATAATTGAAATCATCTTCGGCTACTTTGGCAATACTGCGCATCCGCCGGACCGTTTCAATCGGATATTTGCCGACTGCTGTTTCGCCGGAAAGCATGATGCAGGAGGTGCAATCGTAAATGGCATTGGCGACGTCGGAGGCCTCAGCGCGCGTGGGGCGCGGATTGGAGATCATCGACTCGAGCATCTGCGTCGCCGTAATCGATGGCTTGCAGGCTTGATAGCACTTGCGGATCATCATCTTTTGCAGACGTGGCACTTGAGCGAGATCGAGTTCGACGCCGAGGTCGCCCCGGGCGATCATAATGCCGTCTGCTACTTGCATGATGCTATCGAAGTGTTCAACGCCCTGGGTGCTTTCAATTTTAGCGATGACGAGAATGTGGGGCTTCCCCTCTTTCGCAAGAAGATCTTTAATCGCGAGCACATGATGGGAAGAGCGGATAAAAGAGGCGGCGATATAATCGACGTTGTGCTCACAGCCAAACTTTAGGTCGGCGACGTCTTTCGCGGTCATCGCCGGTATGGCGATATTCGCCCCCGGGATGTTCATCTTTTTACCCGTTTTCAAAACGCCGGCATTGAGCACTTCCAAAACCACATGGTCAGCTCCCTTTTCAACGATTTGACAAGAGATGTAGCCATCATCAAATAAGACTTTGAGCCCAGGATAGAGCGAGTCGAGAATTTCTGGGGGAGTGATAGAAAGGGTCTCAACACCATCCCCTTTTGCACTGATTTTGAATCGTTGATTTTCAGCAAGCGGTAGAGCGTCGTTTTGAACTTTCCCAATCCGAATTTCAGGGCCCATCGTATCGAGCATGATGGCGACTGGGCGTCCCATTTTCTCGCGAGCCTTTTTCAAGTTTTCAATATTGCGATGGTGCTCTTCAGGAGTGCCATGGCTGAAGTTCAGGCGCGCAACGCTCATCCCCGCTTCAATCAGCGCCACCATCTTTTCGAAGGTCGCTACCGCAGGTCCAATCGTACAAATAATTTTTGTTCGTGTGGGCATATTTTGATGTTACTACAAGATGGGATTTGGTAGAATCACTCTCTATGAAAAGGCCTCCTATAGTCCTGAAAAACGTGCGCGTCCATAACCTGAAAGGGGTCGACTTGACTCTCCAACCAGGTGGTCTAGTCGTTTTCACTGGGGTCTCGGGCTCGGGTAAATCTTCGCTCGCTTTCGACACCATTTATGTCGAAGGGCAAAGGCGCTATATCGAGTCGCTCTCCCACCAGGCGCGCCGCTACCTCGGCGATTTGCCGAAGCCCGAAGCGGAGAGCATCACTGGAGTTGCGCCCACCATTGCCATCGAGCAAAAGCAGGCGGGCAATAATCCCCGTTCCACGGTTGGAACGATGACCGGAATCTATGACTTTTTACGCGTCCTCTATGCTCGGATTGGCACTCCTTATTGTCCGGTTAGCAAAGAACCGGTCGCCGCTCAGAGCCGGGAAAAAATCATCGCTCAAATCCAGCAATTGACCGATGGAACAAAAATCATCATCCTGAGTCCTTACGCTCGAGGAAAAAAGGCCGAATTTAAAGAAGATTTTGCAGAGCTGCTCAGCAAAGGGTTTATGCGCCTTCGCGTCGATGGCGATTGGATTGAGCTCGGCGAAATCGATCGTCTCGATGGTTCTATGGCACACGACGTCGATCTCGTGATCGACCGACTCGTCGTCTCCGCTGAAAACAAGTCGCGCATCGCCGAAGCGGCCGTTCAAGCGCTCGAGCAAGGAAAGGGAATTTTTAGCATTTATTTCCCCGATACGAAAGAAGAAACGGTCTACTCTCAATTCGCCTATTCACCTAAATCTGGCCTATCCTATGGCCCGCTCGCTCCGCATGATTTCTCTTTCAACCATCCAACCGGGATGTGTCCAACTTGTCACGGCCTCGGAATCTCGCGCGAATTCGATCTCAATAAAATCATCGATCCCAATCTTTCTATAGCCGACGATTGCTGCTCCATCGCAAGCTCCTATCACACCGTCCGCTATGGCAACATCTACACCAACTTGGCTCGCCTCTTTAAATTCGATATCAACGCGCCGTGGAAAAAGCTCTCAGAAAAAGCCAAGCACGTTTTCCTCTACGGAACCGAGCAGAAGTGGACGCGGATGATCTTTATGCATCCGGAAAAAGGGACCCGCTGGCACGAATATGTCCGCTGGCAAGGGGTGATCCACGAGGCAAAAGAGCGCTTAACTGCTGCGAAGAGCGATCTCTATCGAAAGAAAATGGGAGAGTTGATGACCGAAATGGTCTGCCCCTCTTGCCACGGCGCTCGCATCAAACCCTATCCGGCTGCTTGTGAGCTCGGAGGGAAAACGATCTCTCAGCTCAGCGGCATGACTTTAAAGGAGCTCGGCCATTTCCTCGAACATTTGAAACTCTCCAGCTTGGATCAATTGATCGCGGAGGAACTATTAAAAGAGATCCGCGAACGCCTCGCATTTTTGCTTCGCGTCGGCGTCCACTACCTCACTTTAGAGCGAACATCACCCACTTTAAGCGGCGGTGAATCGCAGCGCGTTCGCCTGGCCTCCCAAATCGGCGCAGGGCTCGTCGGCGCTATCTACGTCCTCGATGAGCCATCGATTGGCCTCCATCCGATCGATCACCACAAGCTCATCGACACCCTCAAAGAATTGCGCGATCAAGGCAATACGGTCCTCGTCGTTGAACACGACATCGATACGATGCTCGCCGCCGATTCCATTGTCGACGTGGGTCCAGGAGCAGGTTCGCACGGCGGCAAAATTCTCGGCCACGGCACTGTTTTCGACATCATGAAAAATCCCGAATCGATCACGGGCGCCTACCTCTCGGGCCGCGAGAAAATCGAAGTGCCAAAAGAGCGGCGCAAAGTAGGGGCAAAATCTCTGACAATTGTCGGCGCAAAACACCACAATTTAAAAGATGTCACTGTCAAAATCCCACTCGGCGGTATCGTTTGCGTGACAGGCGTATCGGGCTCTGGCAAATCGTCTCTCATCTCCGATATCCTCTACCCTGCTCTCTCCAATCTTCTCCACAACGCGAAACTCTCTGTGGGAGCACATAAAGAGATTAAGGGCCTTGAGCACATCAATAAAGTAATCGCCGTCGACCAGACTCCTATCGGCCGCACGCCTCGCTCTAACGCTGCAACCTACATCAAACTCTACGACGATATTCGCGATCTCTTCACCGAATTGCCAGAGAGTAAATTGCGCGGATTTAAACCGGGTCATTTCAGCTTCAACGTAAAAGAGGGCTCTTGCTCTTATTGCAGTGGAATGGGGCAGGTGAAAATCGATATGGACTTCATGGAAGATGCCTGGGTTGAATGCCCGCAATGCAAAGGCAAGCGCTTCGATCCAGAAATTCTCGCCGTTCAGTTTAAAGGGAAAAACATCCACGATATTCTCGAAACTGACGTCGAGCATGCTCTTGAACTCTTCGACGCGCTGCCTCACGCGCGAAAAAAGATCGAAGTCCTCAGCCAAGTTGGCCTCGATTATTTAAGACTCGGCCAGCCTTCCACCACTCTCTCGGGTGGCGAAGCGCAGCGGATTAAATTAGCCAAAGAGCTCGTACGCCCTCCGACAGGCGATACCTTGTATATCTTTGACGAACCCACCACCGGACTCCATTTCCACGATGTTAAACGGCTGATTGCTGTTTTGCAAAAACTGGCAGACAAAGGGAATACGATCCTCGTCATTGAACACAATATGGATCTTGTAAAAGTCGCCGACTGGGTGATTGAAATGGGACCCGAAGCGGGCATTGATGGGGGCCAGCTAGTCGCTGAAGGAACGCCTGAAACGCTCGCGAAGAAAAAAACAGCGACTGGAATTGCGCTGAAAGAGACGCTCCATCCCAAACCGCTGAAGGAATCGAAAAAAGAACCGTATGAAGCCAAAAGCACTCCGTTCATTCGGATCGAACACGCCCAGCAAAACAATCTAAAAAATCTCACGGTCGAAATTCCGCGGGGCAAAATGACTGTCTTCACAGGTCCCTCTGGCTCGGGCAAATCTTCGCTCGCCTTCGAAACGCTCTATGCCGAAGGACAACGCCGGTATACCGAGACCCTCCCACCGTATACGCGCCAATATGTAAAACAGCTGCCAAAACCAAAAGTCGACCGAATTGAAGGGCTGTCTCCCTCGATTGCTCTCGAACAAAAAACGGGCGGCCTCAATCCCCGAAGCACGATCGGCACCCTCACCGAAATCTACGATCTACTCCGCGTCCTCTATGCTCACCTCGGCGTCGCCTATTCTCCCGATACGGGTGAAGAGATTCGGAACATCAGTAAGGAATTCGTCGTTCAAAAAACACTCGAACTCCCGGTAGGTGAAAAAATCCATATTCTCGCGCCTATTTCTCTTCAGAAAAAAGAGACCTTTGAGCAACTCCTGGAACGCTTAAGCCGACAAGGTTATCTCCGTATCCGTCTCAATGGCACCTATCATGAACTCGATCAAACGATTCCGTTTGAAAAACACCGAAAAAATGAACTGCTTCTCGTCGTCGATCGATTGACCGTAGATCCAAAAAACGAAAAGAGAATTTATGAGGCGGTCGAAAAAGCAACGACTACTTCAGATGGACTCGTGGTCATCGCAAAGGAAAAAGAGGATTCGTTCTACAATCTCTCTTTTGCTGAAATTTCCACAGGTAAATCCTATCCCCCGATCACGCCGCAAACTTTCTCCTTCAACTCGGAAGTGGGAATGTGTCTCGAGTGTCAAGGCCTGGGTCTGACTTATGGCGCTCACTTAGAAGAGCAAAAAGATCTCCTCCGCTATTCCATTTTGGAAATTTGCGATCGACTCTTTAAAGATTACGGGACGAGTGAAGCCTATGATGCCGTCGAAATGTATTTCAAGAAGTGCAAAATTTCTGTCGACGATGCATTGAAAGATCTCTCTCTTGAACACAGGAATATCTTCTTCAATGGCGGGTCGGAGGTTAAATTGAAATCGGGCCTCACTCTCCGCTGGGTTGGCCTTCATCCCCTCTTTGCCGGAGCGGCTCGCATGGGACACAGTTACCTACGTGAATCGCTCATGCCCTATCTCTCCACTTCTCTTTGCCCCTCTTGCAAAGGTGGCCGCCTCAATCCGCTTGCCCGCAACGTCCGAATCGGTAAACACTCGATCGATTCGCTTTGCGCCCTTTCGATTGAAGAAGCAAACACCTTCATGAAAGGACTGAAACTCACAAAGCATCCGTTCCTCAAAGAGACCCATACCCAAATTCTCAAATACATCGACTTTCTCCTCTCGATTGGCCTCGACTACCTCTCCTTTAATCGCTCTGCCCCCACCCTTTCCGGAGGGGAACTCCAGCGAATTCGGCTCGCCCGCCAGCTCGGCTCTGGCCTCACCTCTTGCCTCTATGTCCTCGATGAACCAACGATCGGTCTCCATCCCTATAATAACCAGCTCCTCAATCAAGCTCTCAAAAAGCTCCGCGACCAGGGCAATACGCTCGTTCTCGTCGAGCACGACCCTCTCACTGTTCTCGAATCTGATTATCTCTTCGATTTTGGCCCTAAAGCAGGTCGCGAAGGTGGCCACATTACAGCTCATGGGACAATACCCCAGATCTTGAAAAACCCCCATTCGCTTACAGGGGCCTATCTCAGCGGCCGCAAACAAATTCCCCTGCCGAAAAAACGGCGCCCTTTCTCTCCCGATATTCGAATAGAAAACGCCCATCTTCACAATCTCCAACACCTCGATATCGCTCTGCCAAAAGCAGCGATCACTTGCGTCACGGGAGTTTCTGGTTCTGGCAAATCATCTCTCATCCGCCATCTCCTTAAACCAGCAGCGGAAAAATCGGTGAATCTCTCCAAAAAACCCGAGGTAATCGAATACTCAGGCTCTAAGTTCTACGGCCTCTCCTCTTTTGAGAAAGTGGTTTCAATCGACCAATCGCCGATTGGGCAAACGTCTCGCGCAGACGTGAGCACCTACACCGAAATTATGCCTCTACTCCGCTCCCACTACGCGGCCATGCCACAAGCGCAAGTCAAAGGTCTTCAGCCTCGTCACTTCAGCCCCAATCAAAAACGGGGTATGTGCCGCACCTGCTGGGGTCTTGGCTACAAAACGGTCGACCTCCAATTCCTTCCCTCTGTCCGCATCCCTTGCGAAGCGTGTCACGGCTACCGCCTCAATCCGATCTCCTTGGAAGTACTCTACAAAGGAAAGCATCTCGGTCAAGTCCTCGAGATGTCGGTTGAAGAAGCCCTTCAGTGGTTCTCGGAAATTCCCCGGATCGTAAAACGGCTCGATCTACTCGTCTCCGTCGGTCTTGGCTATCTCCACCTCGGACAAGAGGTAAACACACTCTCTGGCGGCGAGGCTCAGCGTCTTCGTCTCTCGCGCGAGCTATCCAAGCGAGAAGCGGGCAAAACGCTCTATCTCATCGATGAGCCAACGGTCGGTCTCCATAGCGAAGATGTCGCCCGCCTGATCCCGATCTTCCATCGCCTGGCCGACAAAAAAAATACGCTCATCATCATTGAGCACAACCTCGATATCATCGCAACCTCTGACTACATCATCGACCTCGGTCCCGATGCTGGGACGCACGGCGGCCAGCTCATTGCGCAAGGAACGCCGGAAGAGGTGGCGAAGTCGAAGAGCTCCAAGACGGCTCCTTTTTTAAAAGACTACTTAGAAAAGAATTAAAACGGGGGAAGCCCCCGCCCCCCCATCGGACACGGGCACGAGCACGAATGGATTGAAGTTTGTGTGCCAATTCATTTTGCGGAATTTGATCTTTAGACGTATGGTGAAGAAAAGTAGGAGTGATCCATGATCCATTCTCTCACCTCGCGTAAACGGGCACTGACTTTTTGTGCTGCCCTCTTCCTCATTGGCCTGCTCTTCCTCCTCTTCACAAACGCCTGGTGGCCCGGCATCATGCTCGTGATCGGCATCCCCTTTGCACTGAGACAATTTCTCTTAGGAAGAACGTACGATACGATGGTTTCTTTGCTGGTGTTTGTTGGAACGTTTATCACCGTTCAATTTGCGATTGAATGGAAACTGCTCCTTCCTGTCCTCTTCACGATCGGCGCCATTTACCTCATCTTCCGCGAATTCATGGAAGTGACAGCTGAAACCGAAGCAGAAAGAGAAGACGATCTCAATCACGAAATCGAAGAGAAAGAAAAGAAATAAGGCTACCCCTTCTACAACTTCGATAGTGAGGCCAGATCAACGATAGAAAGGATAGAACGATATAACCATGCAGGGAAGCCCTGCAACCCATTAAAATAAGATCAGAGCTCTTTTGACTCTTCTCTTTTGAGTTGTTTACTTTGTGAAGGGGGTTTTGTTTGAAAGAGGGACCAGTCATAGGCTTGCATAGGGGTAAATCTTTCGAGTGGATCTTTCTGCAAAAGCCCTTCCACAATCCGATCATAGACAGTAGTTTTATCCATAGCTTGATCTTTCCCTCCGGTCGCCCGCCACTTCTTCAACACTTCTTGTAGAACGTATCCTAATGTCCATGCATCAAAAGCAGGCCCTAATAGATCAGGCTTTTCGCGCGTCAATTGCTTATATTTAATGAGCGCATCATTTCGAAGATCTATGATAAGACCCAATTGGTGTCTGACATTTTCACCATCTCGCTTAATAGTCGATAATTCAGATCTAAGAGGAGATTTATTAGGTGCATTAGCTTTTTCAAAAACCCGTATTGAATTATTCATCTCTTTCATTTTTTGATCGACTTCTGAATAAGCCTTCAACGTTACTTGATACTGATGTTCAGCTTCAAGAAATTCTTCCCGCGCTTTTCTATAAGTTACAGATTTATCTTTACTTTGCCAACTTGCCTCATATTCAGGAGGGAAAAACTTATCTGTTCCCCGGTAGGCTCCCCGTTCTGAGTAGGGAGCGGAGAATCCCCAGTCGGTTACGGCCACTTTTGTAGTTTTGGGTTTAAAGAGAATATTGGCCGGTTTAAAATCATGATGAGAGTATGCATTCTTCTCAAGCCATGCAGAGCTTTCCAATAGCTGACTAAAAATATCGTGGATCTGCTCTGTAGAGAGTGTTGATTCTCCTTTACTTAGAAATAACTCGAGATCGGTCTCATAGGGAGGGACAAAAAGAATATAGATTTCGCCATCTTTCCTATTTATGGTTGAATTAAAAAAGGGTTCATTCTTCTGATCATAAGAGCAATCTATAACTACGTATAGATAATGATATTGGCCTAGAGCCTTTCCAAATCTCTTCATGAGTAGATACTCTTTCTCAATCTCTGAACAAGAAAGGATATTAAGCTTTTTCAGCTCTGGCAATAAATCGGGATCATCATCTGTGCTAAGGCTAGACTTGCCGTAACAAAGAAGCCCTTTGACCGGTTTGGCTGCTGTCAGATCCCAACCATCAAAGCAAGCTTTAGAGCCACCTTGACGTTCAGGTTTAGAAGATAGAATATAAATTGAGCCATCGCAATTAAGCGCCACAAAACAAGATTGTTGTTGATAGCAGTATCTCTCTAATCCCCCTTTCAGAGTGCCTTGCCCTCTTTCAATCATCCTTAAGTTCAATTCATTCATTTCCCCTATCCAATTTTCAATGCCGAGCTTTACTTTACGGATCAGTTTTGGATCTAACTGCTTGCCTATATCACTCGATTCAAATCTCTGGAGTAAATGGGGGAGATTAAGCTTTAAATACTGAATGTGGTTTTTAGCAGAATCGGAAAGATCGATCAATCGATCAACAGGTCCTCCTCCAATTGGAAACAAAACAGATTCTTTTACGATTTTTCGTCCCTTGCCCAATCTGTATTTAGTCGGAATTTCAAGCCGGGCTGTTCCCTCTTTAAAATCGCAATCAACCTCACAGAGAGCTTGTTCAGTCATAAATGTTTTAGAGATTCTTTCCTTTTCCCTTAGAGCTTCGTCGCGAATCTCTGGAAATTTATCCGCGGCTAGTCGAATGACTTTATGCAGCTCAGAAAGGGATATTTGATCCCTTTCCCGATCAATACCCAAACACGGTTCGATTTCCTGAATCACTTGTTCTGGAGTGGGGAACTGAAGCTCAGTAAGGCGGTTAGAGATTGCCGAGACCATTAGATTTGAAATTCCGCAACGATTTGGCCGCCAATCAGGTGCTCTTGGATGATCCGCTCCAGCACTTCAGGAGTGCAAGAGTGGTACCAAATGGCGTCAGGGTAAACGACGGCGATCGGTCCCTTGCAGCAAATGCGCAGGCAGTTGGCTTTGGTCCGCCAAAGGCGAAGATCGGGGATTCTTAACTCATCGATTCTTTTTTTTAGATAATTCCAAGAAGCAAGACCTGCCTCATGAGAACAACATTTAGGCTTTGATGGGTCAGCGCAAAGAAAAATATGCTTTCCCGCGCGACCAATTTCTAGACGTTTCGCTGCATCAACCAGTTCTTCCATGGGAAAAGAATACCTCTTTTCCCATTTTTGGTCGTATTAGGAACCTATTTCAGCTTAATATATTTTCCTGTGCGAGGTCTATTAAATGAGATCTTCCTGAAGGATATAAACGCCTAAAAGCTGGAGGTTTAAAAACTCTACTTTTCGTAACTTCCGCTTTTTCCAATGGCCTTTTCTTACCTAACTGAGAGGTAGACTTTTCAGTTTGATTGGCTGAAGAAGGACGTAAATCTACTACATTTGAACTTAGAGCCGAATTAAGCAACGTCAGAAGTTCTTTATTAGATGGCTCAAGGCGGTGCCCCACTACAATCGAACTAGTTTGTTCTACTTCTTGAGGCTCCTGCGAAACATCTGCTGATCTTTCTCTTTTACCAAAAGGAACCGATTCCTCGTTGTTGACTTCAGCTTGCTCTGTTTGTGATGGTTCTCTTCTAAAAGGAACCCAGTCTAAATTATCAACTGCTTGACGTTTTCTTTGTGGCTCCTGCGAAACATCCGCTGATCTTTCACTTTTACTAAAAGAAACCCCTTCCTCGTTATTAACTTCAGCTTGCTCTGTTTGTGATGGTGATGGTTCTTTTCTAAAAGGAACCCAGCCTAAGTTATCAACTGCTTGATGTTTTCTTTGTGGCTGCTGCGAAACATCCGGTGATCTTTCTCTTTTACCAAAAGGAACCCATTTCCGGTTATCGACTTTAGCCTGCTCTGTTTGTGGTGGTGATGGTTCTTTTCTAAAAGGAACCCAGCCTGAGTTATCAACTGCTTGACGTTTTGTTTGTGGCCCTGTCGAAACCTCGGTCTCTTCAAGCGGTCTTTTATTTGTTTGAGAGGAGGAAGAGGCCATTTGAGAGGAAGCGCTAATTGGAGGATTCGGTTCTACTGCATTTTGATTGGCAGGTTTTGGCGACATCAAAGATTGTGAATTAGGAACTGATTTGGGTTTTTGACTGTTCTTGGTCCATTTACTAAAGGTCTCTCGACCAAGGCTAATATGTACTTTTTTTTCAATTCTTCTTCGAATATGGTTGTTAGAGAGAGGTAAATGAAATTTTTGCTTAAATTCCTCGGGGAATTCTTGATCGTTAATTAATTTAAGAATCCGTGATTTAAAATCCTTTTTTTCATCGATTTTGTATTTAAAGTAGTTCTCAAAAGAAACTGATTTAGAAGGAGGTTCAAACCCTTGAAATACGGGAGCAATCCATTGATCAATTAATTGATTTGCCTGAGGAGAGGAAGCAGAACGTAGTCGGGGTTGCAAAAAAGACATCGATACGTGAATATTGAGTTCCTCCTCGAGGGCCTTTTGAATAGGTAGATAGTCCAAATGCACTTTTGATTGTTCGTCTGGGGAAAGAAGTTGAAGTTGAAGTTTCTCGATCAAAGAATCTAACTTTTCGACAAAGTTTTTTTCCCATGCATTATAAGCAGCGGTATTATTTTGAGGTTTAAAATGTGTACGCACTGCAAAACGTTCCATTCCTTTGAAAACTTCCTTGACCAAGCCGGAGACAATTAGTTCAAAGTGATCCGCTGGTTTAAAGGTTCTAAGCTCATCTAGTAGTTGAGACACGGGGGCCGATAAATGGGACAGCTCGGAGTCAAACGTTATAGTATGGGAATTTAAAGGATTCACAAATAAGCCTCGTAATTTTTTATTAATGGTTAAATTATAACACTACAAAATATAAAACTCAATCAATTTATTATATTAAAAATCCACAATCCCATTAAAAAGAAATATTTCTTTTTTCTTTATCCGGAAATGGGCAAAAATAAACGTTAGGATGTCTATGCTGTTGTTATCTATTGCTTGCATTGCCATGTCTTCTTCCGCCGTTCATCAAACGGACGGTCAGGTCCCTTTTTTCGGGATTAAACAAGGTGATTCTTATTGGGAGGCGCTTCTTGAGGCGGGGAAAGAGGAAAAACAGAAAGCCCTTTTGACTCTAAAAACAGGGGGAATTGAGCCTTACGCATGGAAAGAAATTCATCCCGAAAACATAACCGATTTTTTCGATCGACTGTTTCTGTTGGATGTTTTTTATAGTCCCGAAGGACTGACCAATTTGGGTCTTTTTGAGACGATTGGTGTAAGACGGCACAATGCCTATTTAAGCGATCTATCAATGAATCAAACGAAGCGACAATTGAAGCGCTACCTAGAAAGCTACGAATCACTAAAAAAGTACTCTCTGGCAAAACTTACGGAAGATGAAAAAATTTCCCATCAAATTGCTATGTGGTCTCTCGGACTCACAGCTGAGATGGGGGAAAAATTTCTCTTTCATTCTTTTCCGATGACCCAATTGTTTGGGATCGTGCAAGAACAAACGGCCCTTTTTACTCTTTTCCATCCGTTGGAACTCGCTGAAGATGTTTCGTATTATTTGGATCGGCTCAGGGCGATTCCGCGCCAGATTGACCAGATCATTGATTTGATGAGCTATCAAGAAAAGAAAGGAATCGTCCCCCCTCGCTTTGCTTTAGAGAAGGGTGCAGCGATTGTGCAAGCTTTTGCTACTCCGCCTGCAGAAAAGAGTCCCCTCTATATCCATTTGGCTCAAAAAATACAAACGATTGAAGGGGCTTCTAAGACCGCCTTACAAGAAGCGCGCGAAATACTTGAGACTTCTGTGTTGCCCGCCTACACCAAGCTGCAGAAAAAATTAGAGGCGCTTCTCGCAACCCATCCACAGAATCATGGCGCTTGGGCACTTCCCAGTGGCGATCAATATTATGCTCTCGTCTTGAAGTCGAATACGACAACCGAGTTGACTCCGGATGAAGTGCATGAATTGGGATTAAAAGAAGTAAAACGAATTCAAAACGAAATGCGGACCCATTTTGCAAAAGAGGGTCTAGATGATCCGAATAAAAGCATCGGCACTCTATTGCAAGAGATGGCGAATAATCCCCGCTTTTATTACCCCAACACCGACGAGGGACGGCTGAATTGCTTAAAAGACTATCTTGCTATATTAGATAAATCGCGGCGAGAGCTCGGGCCCTTATTCGATCTCAAGCCAAAAGCTCCTGTTCAGGTACATCGAGTGCCTCCGCTAGAAGAAGAGGGAGCGCCCGGGGCCTATTACCGTCCCGGAAGTGCAGACGGATCGCGTCCCGGTGTCTTTTACATCAATCTCGGCGACATGAAGAGCAATCCCAAATTTCAAATGGAGACGCTTGCAGTACATGAAGCTGAACCGGGACACCATTTCCAGATCTCGCTTCAATTTGAAATACCCATGCCTCTTTTCCGTAAATTCGGAAATAGCCCTTTCACAGCTTACATTGAAGGGTGGGCACTCTACGCCGAAACATTGGCTTATGAGCAAAACTTCTACACAACTTCCTTCGATCGGATCGGTCATCTTCAGTATGACCTACTGCGCGCCGCACGCCTCGTTCTCGATACGGGGATCCATGCAAAACGGTGGTCGCGTGAACAAGCGATCGCATACATGACAAAAGAGACAGGTTTTGATGAAGGAACGGTTGTATCCGAAATCGAGCGTTATTTTGTGATGCCAGGTCAAGCCTGTTCTTATAAAATCGGTCAGTTAAAGATTCTAGAGCTAAGAGAACGTGCAAAGCAGAAGATGGGCGCCAAATTCGATATTCGCCTCTTTCACAACGAGGTACTAAAAATCGGCCCGGTCCCTCTCTCCGTTCTTGAAGAGAGAATTGATGCTTACATCAAAACTAGAGTTCAATCGCCTTAAGTTGGATAAAAAGTCTTTCTGCTACTTATCCCGCCATTATTGACATCTAGAAATCAGCTAGGTATGTTTTTGTCTTGGGTAGTCAATTCCCATGGCTCCCTTCATCTCTTGCAGCGTATGGTCGGCGACTTTACAGGCAGCTTCGGTTCCTTTAAAGAGGAGATCCCAGACGTGTTTGGGATCTTTCGCAAGCTCTTGACGACGCGCGCGAATGGGATCGAGAAATGCCTGGAGCTCTTCTAAGAGATATTTCTTCACGATGGAATCGCCTAAGCCCCCGCGAGCGTAGTGATGTTTCATCTCCTCAACTCGGGCTTTATCTTTTGCAAAGGCATCGAGGTAGATAAAGACTGGGTTTCCCTCTACTTTCCCCGGATCTTCTACGCGGAGATGGTTAGGGTCGGTATACATTCCCTTCACCTTCTTGGCTACTTCATCAGGCGTGTCAGATAAATAGATCGCATTTCCGAGACTCTTCGACATCTTTGCTTTTCCGTCGATGCCAGGGAGGCGAGCAATCGTCGCGACGACAGCCTGCGCTTCTACGAGCACCTCTTTTTTATAGAGGCGGTTGAATTTGCGGACAATCTCGTTACACTGCTCAATCATGGGAAGTTGGTCGTCGCCTACAGGGACAATATCGGCTTTAAAAGCAGTGATATCGGCCGCTTGAGAGACTGGATAAACCATAAAACCAGCTGGAACCTCTTCTCCATATCCTTTTTGCTGGATCTCGAGTTTTACAGTCGGATTGTGTTTGAGTCGGTTCCAAGTGATGAGATTGAGAAAATAGAGCATCATTTCAGGAAGTGCAGGGACGAGCGATTGGATAAAGATCGTAGTCTTGTGGGGATCGATGCCGACAGCGAGGTAATCGAGAGCGACCTCGAGAATACTCTGCCGAATTTTCTCAGGCTCATGAGCGTGGTCGGTGAGAGCCTGCGCATCGGCGAGCATTACGAATTGACGATTGTCGTGCTGAAGTTTTACACGCGCTGCCAAAGAGCCGACGTAATGGCCCAAATGGAGCTTTCCTGTCGGTCGATCGCCTGTGAGAATCGTTTTTCCGCTATGCATATATTCCTCGTAGAAATCGATTCTATCAGAAACAGCTAAAAAGTAGGTATGTTAGATTTCTTCCCCTCGATTTGGATTCCAGTTGGGCAAAGCTTGCAGGCAGAGAGCCGCTTTGTCTAATTTTTTCCCCAAAATTTTGTCGTACATTCTTTGTTTCATGCCTTGGCCATAATAAGGATCGGACAATTCGTTTACGGGCAAATTGGAATAAGAAGCAATGAAGGGCTTAGACAGTCGCTCCCCGCACAAATCTCTAATTTTGCTGACCGTGCGATTCCCTTGGCCATGTATTACTTTGCTACATTCTCGCGTGGGATAAAAATTACAATCGGAAAAAATAATTTTAATCTTCTCTTGATGTTCTTCGAAAAAAGCCAATGCATCTTCTTCATTCGATACTGCATAGACGTGAAAAGAAGAATCGGCTTGATTTAGTTTGTGGCAGAGATTTTTCGCTTCGATTCGATTATCTTCAATTACTAAGGCTACTGGCTCTTCTAGATTGAGGTGGTGGGGATCGGTGACAAACGAAAACGCAGGGCGAATGGCTCCAGTCATAAATAATACCTTCCAAATGGCTCATTAAAAAAATTGCATACATCCTAATTTCTGTTAAGATTTTTTAAAATAATTTTCTAAAAAAATCTGAATTTGTAGAGGAGAAAGGCTTTTCTCTTGTATGTTTAAAGCAAATTTGGGATGACCAATCTCGTGAACGGAAAAAAAATCATCTATCCAGTCCCTCCAAAGTCGATCGGACCCTACAAGATTGTAGAGAGTCTCGGACGCGGCGGCATGGGTGAGGTCTTTCTCGCTATTGATCCAAGCTGCGGTCGAAAAGTCGCCTTGAAGCGAATCCGCCCCGAGTTGCAAGAAAATCCGACAATTCGGAGTCGCTTCCTAAGAGAGGCGAAAGTCGCTAGTTCCCTTACGCACCCCTCGATCATTCCCATTCTTTCTATCCAGGTTGAGCCGCCCGAGATTTACTACACGATGCCCTATGTCGAAGGGGAAACGCTTCGGCAGATTCTTCGAACAACTCGCGAGCAAGAAAAAAATGGCGAATCGCTCCATCCGCTGGGCCGCTCCATCCCCGCTCTGTCTCGACTCTTTCTCCAAGTTTGCGAAGCGGTCGCCTATACCCACTCGAAAGGGGTCTTGCATCGCGATCTTAAACCCGAAAATATCATCGTCGGAAAGTATGGCGAAGTGATGATCCTCGACTGGGGGATTGCCGATTTTATCGACAGTCTCGATCGAGATGAAGCCCTTCCTGAAACGAGAACTAAAGAGTTGGCTGAAGATCTAACGCGACCGGGTAAAATCACAGGGACGCTCGCTTACATGGCTCCCGAGCGACTGAGAAAACAATCTTCCTCAATCCAGACCGATCTCTATGCCCTAGGTGTCATCCTCTACCAAATCCTCACCCTTCAATTGCCCTTCCAGCGCAAAACCATTGCCGCCTTTCGCAAGTCGGTTGACAACGAGCAAATGGTCGATCCGACGGAGATGGCCCCTTATCGAGAAATTCCCCAACAACTCGCTGCCATTTGCATCCAGTGCTTAAAGCCCGATCCCGCTGACCGTTTTCAGAGCGTGGAAGAGCTAATCAATGAGCTGAAAAACTACATTGAAGGGAAACCGGAGTGGGTGCTCGTTACAGAGCTGCATCTCGATCAGAAAGAAGATTGGCTATTTCAAGAAAATGTCCTTCTCGCCAAACACCTCGCTATCACTCAAAATTTCGATGTAACGCAATGGGCCGCCCTTTCCATTTCGAAGGCTTCCTTTGCTGATAACGTCTTGATGGAGGCTGAAGTGAAGATGGCGCAAAAAGGGGAGGGTATCGGCTTCCTCGTCTGCGTGCCAGCTCCCAGCGACCGGGAAAGTCTGGAAGAGGGGTATTGCCTCTGGATCGGCTCAGAGAGTCGCCCTTCCTGCCAACTTTTCCGCAACAACGTCCAAGTCATGGAAGTGCCAAAAGTTTCTCTCTCAGCCCGCTCTTGGCACAAAGTTCGCATTGAAAAAATCGACGATCATTTGAAATTTTATCTCGATGGAGAATTGAAGCTCTCTTTTGCAAGCCACTTGCCGCTATCAGGCAACCAAGTGGGAATCTTAGCCAAAGATGATAAATTCGAGATCAGAAATTGCAAGCTCTACGACGGCAGCAATAACGTCATGGTCAATTGCCTCGCCGTTCCAAACGCCTTTTTAAGTCGAAGACTCTATGACGTCGCGCTCCAAGAATATCGCCGGATTGGTCAGTGCTTTCCCGGGCGAACAGAAGGTCGAGAAGCTCTTTTCCGCGCAGGACTGACCCTTCTTGAAAAAGGGAAAGCGGAAAAAACAAAAACTTCGCAGGAAAAACTCTTCCATCTCGCACTCAAAGAATTTGAAAAACTCTACCGCACTCCAGGCGCGCCGCTGGAGTATCTCGGCAAATCGCTGGTCTATCAAGCGATGGAAGATGCTGAAGAAGAAGCGAAATGCCTTGAACTTGCGCTGCGCAAATTCCCCAAACACCCGCTCCTTCCCATTCTCAAAGAGCACATTGTCTACCGGATGCATGAGAGCTCACTCAATAATCGAGAAGCGGCCTATCGGATCATTCTCCTTTCGATCCGCCATATTCCGGATCTTCTCAATAATCCCGATACGCGTGGCCTGTTTGAAAGCTTAAAACAACACTGGGAACCACTCCCCTTTATTGAAGAAGCAGAAGGGCTCACCCAAACTGCGATTCAACTCGCTTTTTGGTTGGCAAAAGTTCCTATTTTAACTGAAATTGCAAAGCAGCTCATTCAAGAAACGCCGCTCCAAGAAGCGCTCCTCTGCAACGCTTTGCATTGCCTTTTGGAACTGGAAGCAGCGGATGAAGTAGAAGAGATTCTCAAACAGATCCCGGCTGACGCCTTATCCAAAAATCGGCGCCGCTTCCTCGATTTGGCCCTCCTCTCTTCGCAAAAATCGCTGGAAGTCGCTTTGGGTCAAGCTTTGGAAACAATCCCCTCTCCTCTCGAAAAAACCGAAGTGCGAACCTATCTATATCTCTTGCGCCAAGCGCTAAAACAATCGGCTCTTCCCATCGCCTCCTCAACTCTCGAGCATCTTAAAAACCATATCCCTCCGTCGGAGCAAGCCTATTTTGATTCGCTAGAATTATGGAGCTATCTCCTCAGCAAAAACTGGAAAGAGGCATTCCTTCTGATCAACCGCCTTCCTCTCCCCTCCCTTCATCAAGAAGATTCCCCTCTCCATTTCCCCTACGGCTGTCTTCTGTATGCAGTCGAAGGGCCAGAAATCGCTCTCGCACACTTTGGCGGAGTCATGGACTCACCCTATCCTTCAACAACAGCCCTTCCGAGCTATTTCCTCAGCGGACGCATCGACGAAAAAAAAGGTTGGATCAAGCGCGCCTTCTGGTGGGAGAAAAAAGAGCTCTACCGACAAATTGACCTCTTCTACAAAACGATAGGTAAACATGGCAAAACCAAAAGTTCTCGCTAGCCAAACGCTCTATCGCGGCTATATCGATGTGAAGCTCGACACGCTTCACCACAATGGTCACACTCTCGACTATACTCACGTTTCCCTTTCGTCAGACGCAGTCGTAATCCTCGCGCTCACGCCCGAAAAGCAATTCCTCTTCAACCGAGAGTATCGCCACCCCACCCACACTCAAATCCTCGGCCTTCCTGGCGGCAAACTCGAATACAACGAAGATCCAATCGACGGCGCTCTTCGCGAGCTCCTCGAAGAGACCGGTTACCACTCCCCCACTCTCACTCTCCTCGGGATCACTTATCATATGCCAGCTCTTTGCAATCAAAAAGTCTATTTCGTCCTCGCGGAAAACGCCACGCCGCAAGGCCCTCAACAACTCGAGCCCTTCGAGTTCATCACTCCTGAGCTTAAAACTCTGGCTGAAATCAAAAAGGACATCGCCTCTGGCGCCATCCTCGATAGCCACTTACTCGCCGCTCTAACTCTCTATCAATTTAAACAAAAAATATAATCTAGAATTAAACATCTCTTTTCGTCAAAATTCACCATTAATTAAATAATGGGAATGACTATGAAGAGAAAATATTTGATTAGCATTTCACTCTTTACAACGTCTGCTCTTCTTTTTTATTGCTTCGTCGGGCGAAAAGCCGCTCTGGGAATTCTAGTTGGACTCGTTCTTCAGCTCTGTAGCGATTTTTTTACTTCTAAATCCAACGTATAATGAGCGCTAAAGGAGTTCTTTTAGAAAGAAATCAGTTCATGATGTTTGGAATATGCTGCAGCGAGATTGGCCTGTATTCATTCACCATTCCGATCCGCTTATTTAGAAAAGCTCGGGCCTTCTTTAGAAGCCCGAGTCACTAGCTTATAGATTACGCTGCGAAAACTCTTCGTCTGTTTTGCGCCACCACTTATCTATACAGGCATCCATATAAATTTTCGTAACTTCACACGGGGGTTTTCCAGTATCCCTGACCCAGTTTTTGCGACAATTCTCTTCAACGTTACTAACATTGAGAATCACCTTTGTTAGCTTATCTACCATACCGATGATTCTGGACGTAATACTTGACGGCCGTTTGGGCGGCTCTTGTTGCGGAAAACTCGCAGAGACCTTGGGATCAAATCTTACAGACATCATTCCTCCATAAATTGAGTTGGAGGAAAACACAAAGGTGTTTTCCTTTCTGTGTTCACCAGAAAAGGAAACGACTCACACTCCCTACGCTAGTATAATCTAGATCAGGTAGCAAGAGTCATTCTCTGAATTAAATTTGTAGTTCAGATTTTCCCTTTTTGGCTTCAAATTTCCTTTCGACCTCACCAACTTTTTAAGTTGGCGTCGGTCTCCAAACCCATTTGAAGCAAAAAAATCATAAAATCTGTCCTCAGAATCTAATTCAGTGACTGACTCTAAGGGTTTAGCGCTTCCTGCGCTCTTTCAGTCCCAAAAATAGGGACACCCCTGGTGAACGGGAAACAGTCTAATTCGCTCTTTAAAACCAGTCAAAGCCTATTCTAGAAATTCGCTTATCGTGTATCATGTCTCGCTATGAGTCATTTACCCAAAGCCTACGATCCGAAACTCGTTGAAGAAAAATGGTACTCTTTCTGGGAAGAAGGGGGCTTTTTTCAGGCCGATCCCCATTCGGGTAAAGAACCTTATGTAATCGTCATCCCCCCACCAAATGTCACGGGCGTCCTACACATGGGACATGCCCTAGTCGATACGTTGGAAGATATCCTCATTCGCTGGAAGCGGATGCAAGGCTTTGAGGCTCTGTGGGTTCCGGGCACCGATCACGCAGGGATTGCGACGCAAACGGTAGTCGAGAGGCATTTATATAAAGAGACAGGCAAGAGGCGCAAAGACTTCTCTCGAGACGAATTCGTCCAACATATTTGGAATTGGAAAGAAGAGAGCCAAGAAAAAATTTTACACCAGATTCGAAAGCTCGGTTGCTCCTGTGACTGGTCGCGCCTCAGATTCACGATGGATGACCAACTCTCTAGGGCGGTCCGCACTTGCTTTCGACGGATGTACGAAGATGGTTTCATTTACCAGGGCGATTACCTCGTTAACTGGGATCCGGTTACGCAAACGGCGCTGTCGGATGATGAGGTCGAGCACGAAGAAAGAGACAGCTTTTTGTGGCATATCCGCTACCCATTTGCCGATGGAAGTGGCGAGCTCGTTGTCGCAACGACAAGACCGGAAACCATGCTCGGCGATACCGGCGTGGCTGTCCATCCTAGCGATGAGCGCTATCGGAATGCGGTCGGCAAAGAAATCAAGCTACCCCTGACAGGCAGAACCATCCCCATCATCGCCGATCCATTTGTCGACCCCACTTTCGGCACGGGCGCTGTAAAGCTCACTCCCGCTCACGATTTCAACGACTTCGAAGCGGCGAGAAGAAACAATCTACCCCTACTCAATATTTTGACGCCTGACGCTAAGCTCAATGCTGAAGCGGGACGCTTCGCGGGTCTTGAAGTGGAAGAAGCGCGCGAAAAGGTGGTCGCTGAACTCAAAAAGCAGGGCTTTTTGGTCAAGACAGAGCCACATACCTTGCGCGTCGGCGTCTCCTACCGCTCAAAAGCGGTTGTACAACCCTACCTCTCTAAACAGTGGTTTGTCCGGATGAGCGCTTTTAAAGAAAAGCTCATTTCAGCTGTTCGCGATAAACGGGTCAAACTGATTCCTCCTCACTGGGAAACGACCTATTACCACTGGATTGAGAATTTACGCGATTGGTGTATTTCCCGTCAGATTTGGTGGGGCCACCGGATCCCGATTTGGACCGATAAACTAAACCCCGAAAATAAAATCTGCTACGATGGGGAAGGACTTCCTCCTGAAGTTGCTCTCGATCCTCATCGTTACGAGCAAGATCCCGACGTCCTCGATACTTGGTTCTCATCCGCACTATGGCCCTTTAGCGTTTTCGGCTGGCCTGAGAAAACGGCTGATCTTAAGACCTTCTATCCTACATCGACCTTGATCACGGGTCACGATATTCTCTTCTTCTGGGTCGCCCGCATGATTTTGATGGGTGAATACATCATGAAAGAGGTCCCCTTTAAGGAGACCTTCCTCCATGGCCTTATCTACGGCAAATCCTACTGGCGCAACACACTACAAGGCACCATCGATTACGTCCATGCCGATGAAAAAAGGCTCTACGATCTCGGCAATCCACTCCCCTCCGATGTACACAGCAAATGGGAAAAGATGTCGAAATCGAAGGGCAACGTCATCGATCCAATCGCCATCATCCAGGATTACGGCACCGATGCACTCCGCATGGCACTCACCTCTAGCGTCACCCATGCAAGGCAAATCGATCTCGATCTGCGCCGTTTTGAAGAGTTCAAAAACTTCGCAAACAAGATGTGGAACGGCGCCCGTTTCGTCTTCCTCAACCTCGAAGGGCTCACCTCCTACGATCTCGCTTCCGGCCTCGACCTCTCGCTTCTCACTCTCGAAGATAAATGGATTCTCTCTGTTCTCAATAGAACCATCAAAGAGATGAATCAAAATCTCACCGACTACACCTTCGATCGAGCCGCCACCCGTTCGTATGAATTCTTCTGGAACGATTTTTGCGCCATCTATGTTGAATTAGCCAAGCCGATTCTCTTTGGAAAAGCAGGCACGCCTGAAGCGAAGAAGAACAAGCAAATCCTCCTCGTGATTCTCCTCTGCAACGCTGTCCGCCTCATGCATCCGATTGCCCCTTTCATCACCGAAGAAATCTTCTCGACGCTCCGCTCGCAATTCCCGCTCCTCCAAGTCATCGAGTCAGATTCCTACACTCGCGAAACGGTCCAGGCGCTCCTCTCCCCTGCCTGCATCAAAGCGCCCTATCCAACCGTTCTCGGGGAAGAAGATGCTTCCGTCGAACAGACCTTTGAACAGATG
Organism: Chlamydiota bacterium; assembly: GCA_048498835.1. Lineage (GTDB taxonomy): Bacteria > Chlamydiota > Chlamydiia > Chlamydiales > SM23-39 > CAITMJ01. The sequence goes on from JBEHXF010000010.1 coordinate 35,276, forward strand.
AATGAGCTCGTTCGAGCGATTCGCAATATCCGCGCTGAAATGCAAATGCCGCCTCAAGAAAAAACCGACCTCATTCTAAGCGGTTCCGATCTCCAGATCGCGAAAGAAAATCAATCGATCCTTTTTGCACTCACTCCGACTGCACACATCGAATTTACTCCGGAAACCAATGCCTCAGGCGCAAGCGCCCTGGTCGGCTCGATCAAACTCACGATCCCAATTTCCGACTCACTTAAAGCAAAAGAGAAACAGCGCCTGACGAAAGAGTTAGAAAAGGCGCAAAAACTCCTCGAGTCCACTCGCTCTAAGCTCACGAATGAGGAGTTTAAATCAAAAGCGCCCCGTCAAGTCGTCGAAAAGCTAGAACTCGCCGAGCAACAAACGCTCAATCAAATCACCGAGATGCTCTCGAAGCTCAATAATCTCTAGAAATCTGGTTCCTGCGGATCAAACAAAGTATCGTAAGAAAAAGACGCTGCAGCAATGGAAGGGCTAGGCTCAATCAAAGGATTGTATCCATTCGAATCGCGCACGATAGAAATAGGCATTTGCGAAACTAGCTGGACACATTCAACTGAAAAATCATCTCCCAATTCACTGTTCAGACGAGAAGATTTATCTATACTTGGCTCAGGGATGATTGCCTGTTCTCGTTCAACGGCGATTCGAGCGATTTTATTTGGGGGCATGGAACTGTGAACTGCTTCAGGGCGATGATGTCTTTTCGTTTTAGAGGCAAGCAGCGGGCAGGTTTCAATAGCCTTATCTAATCCTTCTTTGATTACCTGGTGAAGAACTTTTCCATTATAGTCTTTTTTATGGGATTCAAAAAAGACAGGATAAAACAATTTCCTCAAGGTATCAAGTTTTATAGAAACGTCATGAACACTACCCACACGTTTTTGTAACTCATGGACGGTTGAAATCTTATATGTTGCCATCGCGGTTAGGATTTGTTTTTGTTTTTCTAAATCGAGATCTAGAAAATCAGGTTTTCTGAGGCTTCTAGAGATTTCAGCTGGCGGATACATCGAGGCGATAGTGGATTTGTGAGGGTAAATGACAGGCGAAACAGCCTGCTGGACGCGGCCTCCAAGCTGTTGATCCTCCCGTCTGGTAACGCTTGGATGCACAACTTTCGAGGAACCCGTGACAGATGAGACCATATTTTTCCTTAATAGTTAATATTCAATGTGAATTCTTATATGTTAATAATTATAACATTATTAAATGATTAAAAACAGAAAATATCTGCGCTGAGGCAAAGAATCATTTCTTTTTAATAACATAGAGATGGTACATGGGCAAACGAAAGAGAATTTCGAAAAGGTAGATACAGAACTTACAACATCTTTTCCATGTTTGGATATTTTCAAGTAGGTAGCTGGGCCAAGGGTCGCGCACCCTTTTCTCAATCGTAAAATTCGGCGGGAGAATGGTCGGATCTAAAAGCCAATCTTCTGTCGGTCTTTTAGATTGACGAGTTAAAAAACTATATAGTCCATATGGATTGGTTATGGTTAAAAAAAGATAACCTCCCGATGCTAATTTGCTGTCGATCAGCTTCCAAAAGCCAGCTTTATCGGGGATGTATCCGTACACATACCAACAACAAATTAAATCGTAGTCGGTTGGAAAGTCTTGCAGGTTAGAACTAACAATCCCCTGCAATGGGAAAACTTGTTTAGCTCGATGTAGGGAATCGACACTTGGATCATAAAGATCGGACTGAATTCCATATTGTTCTAAAAGTCTTCCAGAAAAAGCCCCAGAGCCAGCTCCAAAGTCCAAAATCTTTTTATTTATGATAGGTGTAAATTTCAAAATGCGGTTAATTTTTCTGCCCGCTTGAAAATAGCGGTCGTAGAGATATTTAAAAGGATGCCCGGTAGCTAAATGTTCTTTGGTAACCTGATATTCCAACTATACCTCTAGCTCCGCTTCTTTTTCTAAAATCCTTTCAAAGCTGCGCGTTTCAGCGATGACAATTGCCGAAAGACCAAAAAGGCCTACGAGGTTGGGAAAGGCCATCAAGCCGTTCATGATATTTGCAAAGCTCCAGACTGTTTGCAGGCTGAGAACCGCACCGGGAATAAGGACAGCAATGAAGAGAAGGCGATAGAGTTTAATGACCTTTACTCCGAAGAGATATTCCATGCATTTTTCACCGTAATAAGCCCACCCGAGGATCGTCGAGTAGCCGAAGAGAATAACAGAGATGGTCAGGACGAGACCGCCGCCCGGAAAGGCATTTTGGAAGGCTGTGAGAGCGAGAGCCGATCCGTTGAGGAGAACTCCATCGGGTGAGGTCGAGCCGAGAAGGCCTGAAACGGCAATAGCCAGGCCTGTAATGGTACAGACGATCATCGAAGTGATAAAGACACCGCTCATCGAAATGAGAGCTTGGCGACCTGGCATGTCTGTTTTTGCTGCAGCCGCAGCAATCGGCGCGCTTCCCAAGCCCGCTTCGGAAGAAAAAACACTACGGGAAACTCCATATTGGATTGCGACGAGAATAGAAGAGCCGGCAAAGCCCCCCACGGCTGCTTCACCTGTAAAAGCATGGGAAAGAATTTGATAGAAGGCTGCAGGCAGTGCATTGAAGTGAACGGAGAGAACGATCAAGCCTCCCGCAAGATAAAAAATTGCCATAGCTGGAACGAGCCAGCTAGACACTTTTCCAATACTTTTAATTCCGCCAAATAAGGCAAATGCGGTCAAAATAGAAAGAGTGAGGCCAATCCAGAGTGGATCAATGTGAAGAAGACCTTCCACGGCTCCAGCAATCGAATTGGCTTGAACCATGTTCCCAGTGCCGAGAGCGGTGATTGCACCCACGACGGCAAAAAAAACAGCCAGCCCTTTCGATTTTAGTCCACGTTCTAGATAGTACATAGGGCCGCCGCACATCTCCCCTTTTTCATCGAGGGTACGGTATTTTACAGCGAGGATCGCTTCCGCATATTTTGTTGCCATACCGATCAAAGCGGCAACCCACATCCAAAAAAGCGAACCAATACCTCCCATCGCAATCGCTGTAGCAACTCCGGTGATGCTTCCGATGCCGATCATACCGGCAAGGGCAGTCATAAGGGCCTGGAATTGGCTGATATCTCCCGCCGCTTGATCGTCTTGTCGTGTAAAAGCGATGCGGAGCGAGTAGGCTAAATACCTGAATTGGATGCCTCGTAGAGCGATAGTAAGATAAAGACCGACCGTGGTTAATAAAAAGAGAAGAGGCGCTCCCCAAATCCAATTTTCTAGCGTGACCAAGGCCGATTCGATCGTTGTCATATTTTCCTTTAAAAAAAAACTGCAGGGGATCATATCTTTTCAGCGAGCTTCTTGCAACTTGATCTTAAGCGTGATAAAACTTTTGTGATATGTCATCGATTATCGGCCATTTACTCCCTTCACCTCGCGATTTAGAATTGTTGTATCCCCTGTCAGCAGAAAATCATTTATTTATTCAGGCAAGCAGACAGACAGCATCTCAAATTTTAAAGGGACTAGATGGAAGGTTAGCCATCTTAGTTGGCCCCTGTTCAATTCATGATCCCAATCAAGCCCTCGAGTATGGGAGCCGACTCAAAGCGCTGCAAAAGCGACTGCAGGGCCAGTTTTTTTTGATTATGCGCGTTTTCCTAGAAAAACCGCGAACCAGGCTCGGTTGGAAAGGGATGCTCTACGATCCTTACCTCGACGGCTCAAGTGATTTGCAAGAGGGACTCATTCAGGGCCGAAAATTGCTCCGCGAATTAAATGATCTGGGAGTCCCCTGCGCTACCGAATTTTTAGAGCCACTCACTGCTCTTTATTTATCCGATCTGATCACGTGGGGGTTGATTGGAGCAAGAACGGCAGCTTCTCCCACTCATCGCCAGCTCGCTTCTGGCTTGCCATTTCCCGTGGGTTTTAAAAATAGCGTTCATGGAGAACTCGAGACGGCGTTGAGCGGCATTGTTACAGCAAGAACGCCTCATACCCACTTTTCAATCGATCCCAATGGTCGACTCGCTTCTGTACAGACAACAGGCAATCCCCTCTCGCATCTCGTATTGCGCGGCTCTGATCTCAAACCCAATTGCGATCCTGAATCAGTTCAAAACGCTCTCCATCATTTGAGAGAATACCATTTGGAAGAACGAGTGCTTATTGATTGTGCTCACGGCAACAGCGGAAAAGATCTCCAAAGGCAATTAGCCGCTTTTCAAATCTCCCTAAAACAGATTCTAGCGGGCAATCAGGCCATTCGGGGGATGATGCTGGAGAGTCATCTTGTTAGCGGTAAACAACCGCTCGGCGACGAACCCGATCTTTTAACTTATGGTGTCTCAATCACCGATCCCTGCTTGGGTTGGAAAGAAACAGAAGAGCTCTTATTAGAAGCCGCCCCATTGATTTCAATGAGCTCTGTCCAAAAGTGATGCTTCCAAGTCTCGATGATCTTCCCCTCTTTTGTCATCACCTGTATCCGATAAGTCAAAAGACGCTTCTCCCGATCCGTACAGGGAAAATAAAAAGCGGCTACATCCCGCTTTCTCTCAAGCGGCTTAACGATCAGCTGTTGGCTATTGTCCCAGAGCCGCACCGTCACCAATAAAGACAATTGCTCTGCAAACATGCTCTTGGGAAAATCCCAAGCGACGAGGAGCCTTTGTCCATCGGGCGGATTCGCTTGACGGGGATCAGGAGTTCCCACTTTTGTGCTCGCGAGAAAATCCCGATCGACCCACTCTTGCTGCACATAAAGATGATTTTTATAACAGCTAGTTAAAAGCAATAAGTTGAGAAGTGGAGCGAAAACAGCTACTCTTTTTAAGATGGAAAGTGTTGCTGGCATCGTATTTTCTCCCGATCGCACCCAAGTGCTCCTTATCTTGCGCCGCGACGTCCCTGTGTGGGTATTGCCTGGCGGCGGAATCGATCCGGGCGAAACACCAGAAGACGCAGTGGTACGTGAAATACTGGAAGAAACGGGCTTAACTGTCAAAATCGATTCGCTTGTCGGCACGTATTTTCCGATCAACCGTCTCGCAAAAACGACAAAACTCTATACGTGTTCAGTTCTCGCCGGTCAAACAGAGATTACCTCTGAAACGAAAGGAGTCCACTTTTTTCCTCTGAGTTCTCTCCCCCCGATGCCTCCACCCTATCCAGAATGGATTGAAGAGGCAGTCGCAAATAAAGCCCCGATTGAGCGGCACCTCACTTCTGTCAATTACGCAACACTCTTTAAATATCTCCTCTCCCATCCGATTCTCGTGCTCCGATTTTTGCTCGCAAGAGCAGGTCTTACCATCAACTCGTAGACTTTTCATCGTCGACAGGAGGACATAACTTCGCTATCTCTCGAGCAATTTTTAAGGCTGTGGGTCTTCTTCCTGGCTGGAAAGAGAGAAGGTCTAAAGTGAGCTTTTGGAGCTCAGGAGGATAGTCAGTTTTTTCAAGGGCAACGCGAATCTTCTCTTCATAGTCGCCCTCCTTGTAATTCTCTAGCGTTTTTATAGTTTTATCTCGATTGATAGTCTTACCTTCAAATTGACACCAAGGAAACCTACCGAATGTCATAGCCCTAAAAAAAATACAACCTAAGGACCACAAATCAGAGGTCTTATTTGTAACGGTTGGGAGTCGACTCGGTTTTTCATTCATCATTTTATATCGTTGTGGGGAGGTATATAAGAATGAGCCACATGGGATTTTTGCAGCTTTATTGTCCTTTGTGAGAAAGGCAAAGCCAAAATCTCCTATTTTAGCTCTAGTCCGACCATTTTCTCGATTTAATAGGACGTTCTCTTCCTTAAGATCTCGATGAATCACATCGTATGCGTGAATATTGGCCACTCCTTGAGCGATATCTTGAATAAGAAGGAGACGATCTGCCAAGCCTAACTTTGTAAAATGCCTATTTACAATAAAATCATATAAATCTCCTGAATCACAATATGATTGGGCATAGTAAATTTGAGAACCCTCGGAAATTTCAGAATCTGATTTTACAACAAAGTGAGTTTGAACGATATTTTCTGCATTTTTTAATTTGTCTAAACATTTCAGCTCACTTTCAACGCCCACTTTATTTTCTGTATTCACTCGAAGTATTCCAACAGCCAAACGATTGACTTTTTCGTCCGTTCCTAGAAAAAAGGTCCGGTCCATGCCTTGTCCAAGCTGAGGATCATTTTCACCATTCCAAACAATGACGGTTCGCTTAGAGGCCGGATCGTACAAGGCAGGTCTGTCTAGTTCCGGAGCCTGATAAAGAGTTGGGCGGCAAATAATCGCCGATTCATTGCGTATTGCGTTCACTTTCTCAATCAGAGCTTGATTGTGTGATGGTAAATTGGGATCTTGAAAGAATGCTTCAACGCTTTTTCGTGAAGCCGTTGCTTGAACTGCCATAGAGTATCTCTGGTAAAAACCCGAGAAAATCTATACTCAATCTTAATTTTAAGCCAGCATAGATTTATTGAGATAGATTCAAAGAATAATGCAGGAAGAGTCTAAGTCTAGAAGGCTCTTTTGGATTTGTTCGACCGCCTCTTCCGAAGAAGGGCGCTCTTGAGGATCTAAGGCGAGCATGTTCAAAGTTAGTTCGCAAAGCCGCGCGGGATAATCGGTCTGATTCAGAGTTCGACGTATGGAATGGAGATGGTTGTACTCCTTTAATCTTTGAATATTACTCATCGTCTCAGCATAGAGCGTTTCATCTTGTTTATTCCGCTCACGCCATGGAATTCCACGAAGAGTCATGAATTCATAAAAGATACATCCTAATGACCAACAATCTGCCTTCCGAGTGGTCGCTTGCGCGATCCGCTCTCTGTCCTGACTGTTATAAACTAAGGCTTTTTCGGGAGCGCTGTAAGCACAGCCTCCCACCAAGATTCGTTTCATCTCCCCATCGTCTTCTGTACAAGCGTAACCAAGATCGCCGATTTTTGCATGGAGACCCTCTTCCGAATCCTTGAGGAAAATGTTCTCTAGACTTAAATCGCGATGGAGAACTCCTTTTTGATGCATTTGATTTGCTCCTCGAGCGATGTCTAGCAAAAGTCCAATCCGATTTTTAAGAGGAAGCGAAGAGATAGGCCCTTCATTCATTGCCTGCAAGAGATTTCCCCCGTTACAATACTCTTGTAACGTGAAGAGTTTCCGATCGGTTTCGGCTGTAAGGAGTGTTTGAACGATCTGAGGTATGTTTTTTAAACGGCGAAGACATTTTTTTTCGCTTTCGATCCAGGCATTTTCGGCAACACTTTGAAGCTTTTCTTTTCGTTGTACAGTTAGAGCAAATAAACGACCCGTTCTGTCGGATGCGAGTTTGCAAGAGCGAACAGACCCGCGGCCAATCAAAGGATCATTTTCTGTTTTGCACTTAGTCCATAGAACATAGGTCGTTTGATTTTCGGGATCATAAAGAGCGCTTCGTTTGAGCTGTTCACGATACATTACTGCAGGAAAGACCTGAGGTCCCTGCCCGAGGGTTTTCCCTCGGATCACTTCAACCTGCTCGATTACTTCTTGAGCGATTTGCCTCTTCTCTTGGGGCAAGAAGAGAGGCGAAGAAGGAAAGATAGTTTGTTCTTTATTTATTGCCGACATAATTATTTAATTATAATTAAATCGACATTTTACAACAATATCAACTCTTTTCTTCATTTTCTTGAATAAAGCCAGCCCGTTTTAAATACTCATCAATACGCTCCAGGGCTTTAGCTGCCTCAGGGCGCTCGTCAGGCTTAAAACTGAGTAAATCAAACGCCAATTTCTTAAGTTCATCGGGATAAGCAGCGCTTTGCACAATGCTCTGAGCTTTTGCGGCTGTTTCGGGTTTTATCAGTTTTTTTAACATATTCGCAGTCGCTTTATTTGCTATACCAGCTTTGTGCTGCTCTTGGTACTCGGGGCGGATTTGAGCTAATTTGCGATTATATTCGTCGTCATATTCTTGCTCCCAAGGAACATTTGTCTTTGTAATAAATTGATAGAGAATGATTCCTAGACCCCACATATCGCCAGCTTCTGTCGTCGCCAAGCTTAAACCATCTGGATTTCCCATTGCCAGTAACTGTTCTGGAGCTAGATTTGCAGGAGTTCCTCTAATTTCTTTTTTAGCCTCTTCCTCATCCTTCAAACAAGCCAATCCAAAATCGCCGATTTTGATCTTGTCTTGATCGATAAAGAAATTCTCTGACTTAATATCTCGATGGAGCACTTCTCGCCCATGAACTTGCTTCATCGCTAAAAATAATTGTCTGAGAAGAAGTGCCCGCTCTTTTAGAGGCTTTTGTTCAATCACACCTGAAAAAATCGCCTGACAAAGATCCCCGCCATCACAAAATTCCATCAAGAGATATTTTTTTTCCTCAAGCTGAACGGAACTGACTAATTGAACAACTTCAGGTATTCCTTTTAAGCGGTTCATCATTTGAATTTCCGACGTGGCGTGCTCCCAATGCTTTTCATATTTTCCTTGGTTTTTTCTATACACACCTAGAACATATTTTTTCCCTTTTGAGTCGAAGGCAAATTTAATGGCTTTTTGACCTCCATACAGTTTGAGATCTCCTGCTTGCTTGGTTTTTGTGAGTAGCACAAATAAATTTTCCTCTTTAAGAGCAGGATCATAGAGAACAGTGCGGAAAAGGCGATTTGGATACTGTTTACGCTGCAAGACCAGGGGATCTTGAGTATTAGGAAGTTCCTCGAGAATCTTTCGAGCCGCTTCTGTAGTTTGATTGACGAGTGATTGGTGCACTTGTGACTGACCAAATTCTCTCCTCTCTCTTAAAATTGCTGCATGCTCATATGGCGTAGTGGGCTCAAAGGACGCAGACATAAAACACTCCTCTTTGTTTAAAATTAATTTTTACATATTAATTAAATCTTAACAATAAGGATTTGAAAAGGGCTTAAGATCAGTTGATTAGCAAGCGGAAATTGAACTAAACCTCGAGTAGCTTTAACGCTTCCTCTGCTGAGGGACGGGTATTAGGATCGGGATCTAAGAGTTTAAGAACAAATTCTCGCAGTTTTATAGGAACTCTAGCCCTTTTAAGTATCTCGTCGAGCAACGGAAAGGTTTTCGCATCTTTGATTTTTTTTAAGACATCACTCGGCATGATTTTTTGCCCAGAATTCTTGCTTCGCTCTTCTTTAAGCGTGCTTATACACCACGGTGTATCGCTGCAGACAAAGAATGTGTAAAAGACAACACCCAAGCACCAAACATCCGATTTTTTGAGGACATCTTTTGAAAGTGTCCCATTTTCGTTTTCAATCTTTTCTGGAGACCACATATACCGATCCCCTCCAATTACAAGCTGCTTTTCTGCAGAAGCAGACAAGCCAAAATCTCCGACCTTACAACTCCATTCTTCCTCTGTCATGACTAAAACATTTTCCAATCTTAAATCTCCATGAACAATCCCTTTTTGATGAATATTGACTAAAGCTTGTAACAGCTTTCTACAAAATTCTCTCTTTGCTTGAGAAGAAATGTTATACCGGTCCCTATCAGAAGCATAATCGAACAAGTCGCCACCCGGGCAATACTCTAGAATCAAATAGCCTTTCTTCTCTGTCAATAGGGCTGCTTCTAACTGTACCACCCCATCAACTCCTCGTAGCTTTTCCAAAGACGCTTTCTCTTGGATCAGTTGATTCCAAGCCTTTTCCTCATCCGTTTTGCGCGTAATTGCTACAACAAATTTTTGTCCTTTTGGACCTACCGCGTACTTGATTTTTTTAAAACCTCCCTTTCCAAGTAAAGGATCAACCTGAGTTTTGCATTTGGTCAGTAAAACATAGGTCTTTTTGGATTGAGGACTCCAAATCACAGATCGAGGTAAATTGGGGTATTCTTTTGGGGAGAGGAGAATCGGCTCTTCTCCTAAAGGCCTAGTGGCCAAAATGAGTTGTGCTGTTTTTGTTGCGGATTCACAAACGGCTTTTTGATCGGGAGTGAATTCATAGTTTTGCCACTTGGCTGAGCCTACAGGAGGTAAATGCATCGACATAGAAATGACCCTAAAATTTATTAAAAACAAATATAATATATATGAAATCTTTACAAGAAAAAAAAGCCACCGGACTAGAAAGCCGATGGCTCAGACTTAGATCTTGCCGAGTAGAGCCAAGATCAAGATGATGATCAAGATTGTCGAGAGAACGCCAAAGGGAGAATAACCCCAATTTGCGCTATAAGGCCATCGTGGCAGAGCGCCGATGAGCATCAAGATCAAAATTACGATGAGTACGGTAGCTAACATGGATCCTCCTATAGGATGTTTGGTTCCATTCTTCTCCTATAAGAGTGCAGCGTTAATCGGTCAAGAAGGATGGACCATTTTTTTGAGATCGATGAGAGAATCGTACCGTTCGGCCGTCAAAATGCCCAAGGCTACAGCAGCTTGCTTTAAGCTGATATCTTCAAGATGAGCTTTTTTGACGATTTTAGCCGCCTGATCATAGCCGATGGCGCTGTTGAGAGCGGTCGCCAACATTAAAGAATGGCTGATGTACTCATCGATTTTCTTCCGGTTGGGCCGAATGCCTGCTAAGCATCGATCATGAAAATTAACCGCTACATCGGAGAGTAAGTGAATCGATTGAAGAAGGTTATAGATAATCAGCGGCTTGAAGACATTGAGCTCGAAATTCCCAAGAGAGCCAGCAAATGCGATAGCTGTATCATTTCCCATCACTTGAGCAGAGACCATGGTCATCGATTCGCTCTGCGTCGGATTGACTTTGCCAGGCATGATTGAAGAGCCCGGTTCATTTTCAGGCAAGAAAATCTCTGCAAGGCCTGCTCTTGGACCCGAAGCGAGCCAGCGGATATCATTGGCGATTTTCATAAATGCAACGGCTGTCTGTCGAAGTGATCCACTCACCCCAACTAGAGCGTCGTGGGCAGCCAAGGCTGCAAATTTATTGGTGGCTGGAGTAAAGGGAAAGCCGGTGAGCTCACTGATCACTTCTGTTGCCCTTTTTCCAAATCGAGGATCGGCGTTTAATCCCGTACCCACCGCCGTTCCTCCGATCGCAAGTTCAGAGAGTGGCTCCATTTGACTTTGGATCGCAGCTATCGCCTGTTTTACTTGCGCGGCGTAGCCTGAAAATTCTTGCCCCAAAGTAAGTGGCGCAGCGTCCATGAGGTGGGTTCTGCCCACTTTCACGATGTCGTGAAATTCGCGAGATTTCTTTTCAAAGCCTTGATAGAGAATCATGAGAGAGGGAATGAGTCGCTCTTGGATCTCTCGGTATGCGGCGATGTGCATTGCGGTTGGAAAGACATCGTTGGAAGATTGGGAATGGTTGACATCGTCGTTTGGATGGATCGGCTTTTTTGAGCCTATGGGCGAGCCGGCGAGTTCACAGCAGCGGTTGCTGATCACCTCATTCAAATTCATGTTGGTTTGAGTTCCCGATCCTGTCTGCCAAACTACAAGGGGAAATTCGCTATCTAATTTGCCGCTGATGATCTCATCGCAAACCTGGCAAATCAGCTCTTTTTTCTCGTGAGAGATTTGACCTTGTTCAGCATTGACGATGGCGGATGCTTTTTTAACAAGGGCAAGAGCGTGAATCAATTGGATCGGCATCTTTTCTGAGCCGATGGGGAAATTTTCAAAAGAGCGCTGCGTTTGCGCGCCCCAGTACCGATCAACCGGCACCTTTACATCGCCTAAAGAGTCTTTTTCTACGCGAGTCTTGGTCACAAAAGGCTCCTACTTAATTCGGACTCTGCCAAAACCCAACAATCCCGACAAGAGATTACAAGAAAATATCAGCGCAGAGAAAAAGCAGAGGCTCTGAGACGCAGAGAAAAAATATCTTCTTTTGGGGGTATGCTGCTTTCCCCTATCTCTCTGCGCCTCTCGAGTCTCTGCGCTGATCGTTTTTACTTGATGATCAGCAGGGCGAAGACGAAGGCAAAGAGCGCGAACGATTCGACGATACCGAGCGCAGCAAATGCCTTACCGAAGATCGCCGGCTGTTTCGCCGATGCTTGGATCGCTGTCGCCGCGCACTTGCCTTGGTAGATTGACGAAAACATGATCGCAAGTCCTACGAAGAAGCCAATGCCGATGCCGCTAATCCCAGAGAGAGTTCCAGCGCGGATCGAATCGCGCATCAGAATCATGAGGATAAAGCCGTAAATCGACTGAGAAGATGGGACAGCCGAAAGTCCGATGAATTTACCATGCCCTTCTTCAACGCGAGTCATGACTGCGTGAGAGGCCATACCGGCAATACCGCAGCCGATTGAACTACCTAAGCAGCCCATACCTAGGACAATGCCCGGTCCAATCATATCAAGTTCCATAAAAGTACCTCATTTTGATCTTTTTAATCGTAAGGGGTTAAAGAGTCGGCCGCCGCCCTCAAAGCTGTAGTGATACCATTCGAGGAAGTTGAGACGAAGACCGTGAATGACACCGCCCATAATGCCAACGGTGATGTTGCTTAAGTGGCCGCAAATGATGGCGATGGCGCCAGCGAATAGACCGAGGTTGAGACCGATCTGGTTAAAGGTGGCTCCCATGATCATACCCGCAAGAGCGAGTGCATAGAGGCGAAGATAGGAGAGGACGTCGGCAAAAACTTGAACGACGTTCATCAGTTCATGGAAAGCGCCCCAACCTCTTTGGATTGCCGCAGCGATAAAGGCTAAGGCGATCCCGCCATAGACCATTTGCTGGCCCCATGCGGCAGCCGTTTCTTTAGATATCAGGCCGGTGAAATTGACGATCGTGACGCAATCGAGCACTTTGGGGAAATAGAGATAGCCGCCGATCATGAAGATAATCCAGCCGAGTCCCGACCAATTTCGACCCAAGTAGCGAAGGAAGGAAAGGGAGAGGTGGATGATGCCGATGAGGATAGAAAATTCCATCAAAATGTTGTCGTAGAAAGTTGTCAGCGCCTCGTAGTCTGGCTTGCCATCTTTCATCCCTTGCGCTTTAACGAGAAAATCGTGTCCATCAGTCGCAGTCGCAACGGCTGGATATTCTTTGAGATATTCCTGGTATACTTCGTCTTTGTGGGCGAGGTGATACTCAGCTTTTTTCTGGGCTAAAGCGTGAAGAAGCGACATTTTCCGATAGGGGTTATTCGGACCGATTTCAATACCAAAAAAGGAAGCCGTGAGTACTCCCCAGACAATGCAAGCTGTCGAAATAATCAAAGTCATTTTAATAAAGCGCTTGCCAACTCCCGAAAGATTGGGGAATTTCCATTTGAGATAAAGGCCGATAGCGAGATAAATGAGACCGTAGCCCGCGTCGGAAATGATCATGGCAAAGAAAATGGTGAAAAAGATCATGACCCACGAGGAGGGGTCTTTATCAGTAGGAGCTGGTGTGTCATAAATATGGACCAGATCTTCGCCCAATTTGGAAACCCCTTTATTCTCCATGCAGGTCGGAACTCGGTCTGTGGGCTCAATCGCCACTTCTTCGGCAAAGACCTCGAGGCCGCTCAATAACCCCATGAGCGCTTTGATTTTATTCTCTGGCACCCAAGCTTCGATGACAAAAATCGAACTAATGGGGCGACTCGCGTCATGTTTGGCGAGTTGGAGATTGTAGTCATTGAGATAGTCGATGAGCCCTTCTTGGAGATGGGGCAATGCATTGGAGTAGTGTCGAATATCGCTCTCAAGCGTTGCGAGTCTTTCCCGAACTTGCAAGAGCCGCTCTTTCAACTC
>JBEHXF010000011.1:0-46814 GCA_048498835.1 Chlamydiota bacterium
TCGACTTTGGGCGCACATCGAATCCGAAGCCCGCCCAAAGTCGATTCATGAAGCGCTTTTGATCGTCTTGCAGATTATGTAGGCAGAGAATGCAGTCGCTATTCTTGTAGAAAGCGGCCTTGGTCCAATTCGCCGAACCGGTGATGAGAGTTTGGTTGTCGATGACGATGAATTTGTGGTGGAGGAGTTGCACGCCTTGACTCATGAGAACGCGGATGCCGGAGGATTTGAGCCGCTCGATGGCTTTATTGCTCGATCCAAGTCCCGAATGAAGATCAATGACAAGGGTCACGTCAACGCCTCTTTTGTAGGCGGAGATCACTTCATCGACTAGGAGGGGATGGGTAAAGGTAAAAAGGGCGATTTTTAGCGACTTATGGGCGGCTCTGATTTTTTTTCTTAAATCGTGAAGTGCGTGACCGCGGGGATCGGGGAGAAGCCAGAGTTCGACGTCTTGGCCACCGATCATGGCGCGGAGATAGCCTGGACCTTTGGGTGTTTTGTCGATGAGAAACTGGGCGAGTTTTTGACTTTTGAGGCCGATCACGAGGTTGTCGTGCATGCTGAGCGACGCTGTCGTCATATTGGCAGAGCCGATGAAAACGGTCTCTTGGTCGAGAACGAGGATCTTTTGGTGCATGAGGCCGTAGCCACGCACAGCGTGTAGTTCTGCGCTCGGGAGTTTGCCCAATAGATTGGGCGAGCCGTTGGGGTCGTAGTAGACAACCGAGGGGATTTTCTTGGCTGCCAGCGCGTGGAGGATGGCCGGATCGCTGAGGCCAAACATGACCAGGTGAATGGATTTGTGGGCTTTTTTGATGGCGTCGATGAGAGTGAGGCGTAGGTCTTGCTGGGCTTGGTTGGAATAAAGCCTGGGCGGTTCGGTCGATTTGGGTTGATTGGGGGAAATCGACTCGATGACGAGCCAAAGGCAAGCGCCTAGAATGGCGAGGAGCCAAAGGGCAAATGGCCAGCGATTTTGTTTGGGAGGAATTTTGGGTGCAGGGGGACGTGGGGGCTGCCTAATGGGCAGTTTTTTTCGAAAAAACATAAACAAGGACCAACCGAAGTCAGCCCTTTGTATAAGCTTTTTTAGAATTGAGGTCTAGCCTTTAGCAGCTTTGCGGAGGACAGCGGAGATGCCGTTTTTGTCCATCGTACGCAGAGCAGCGACTGAGAGGCGGACCGATACAAAGCGGTTTTGCTCGGGATCCCAGAGGCGTTTTTTCTTTAAATTTGGCAAGAAACGGCGGTTGGTCTTGCCGGTGACTTTAAGACCGATCCCTTTCTTCTTCTTCGCGATACCGCGGAGGGCGTAGCTGCGGCCGAAGGCCGGTTTTTTTCCAGTGATAGTGCAGACTTTGGACATAGGATTTCCTTCACAAATAAAGCGAAAACTATAGCAGAAGAGGGGCGAATGGCGCAATGAGAATCGCTCTCTTCTCTGCTGATTAAAAATATTTTTACTCTTTTTCGACCTCGTAATGGATCTGCACTTCTCCGTCTTTTGTTCCCGTTTTGAGGTGCAGGCGGCTCTGGGCGGGGATCTTATTTTCTAAGATACCGGTGGCAAAGAGGTTGACGATCGCATGTTGAATCAGGCGGCGTAAAGGGCGAGCTCCGAAGGCCGGATCGTAACCCTCTTCAGCGAGGTATTTGACCACACTTGGATCCCAAATAAGAGAAATTTGCCGCTCTTTTAGCCGAGCAGCCACTTTTTTAAGCTGCAATTCAACAATTTTTTCCATGTCTTTCAATTGGAGCGGAAGGAAAGGGAGAATTTCATCTAAGCGATTGAGAAACTCGGGTCGGAAAGTCGATTTCAAGACAGGGTCGACGATGTTGAGTAACTCTTCTTTTGTCAGCGTTCCTTTTTTACTCTCCAACTTCTTCAATAACAGGTCGGAGCCAAGGTTCGACGTCATGATGAAAATGGCGTTTTTACAGTTGACTTTTCGCCCTTTGCTGTCGGTGATCCGCCCTTCATCAAAGATTTGGAGCAAGATATTGAATACATCGGGATGTGCTTTTTCAAGCTCATCGAATAAAACCACTGAGTAGGGACGCCGTCGGAGCGCTTCGGTGAGTTGGCCCCCTTCTTCGTACCCGACATAACCGGGCGGCGATCCGATCAGGCGCGAGACGCTGTGCTTTTCCATGTATTCGGACATGTCGAGGCGAATGATGGCCTCTTCCTTGTCGAAGAGCTGTTCTGCGAGAGCTTTGACCAATTCCGTTTTTCCCACTCCCGTAGGTCCCAAGAATAAAAAGACTCCGAGAGGTCTTTGTGGATCGCTGAGTCCGGCTCTTGATCTGCGAATCGCCTCTGCAACAGCGTGGACGGCAAGAGGTTGCCCAATCACCCGTTTTTCGAGGTGTTTTTCGAGCTGGAGGATTTTGTGGGTCTCTTTTTCGAGCATTTTTTCAATCGGAATGCCTGTCCATTTGGCGACAATTTGAGCGATGAGCGATTCATCGACTTCTTCTTTGAGAAGTCGATCTTTTAGATTGTGGAGGCTTTTCTGTGCTTCATCCAGCTGCTCTTGCATGGCGGGAATTTGACTGTAGCGGATTTCAGCGACCTTGTTGTAATCGGCTTTTCGCTCCGCTTCTTCTTCTTGAAAGCGGAGTTTTTCGAGCACATCTTTTTTCTCTTTCAGGGAAGAGATCAATTTTTTCTCGTGATTCCACTTTGAGCGCAGCTGTGCGAGCTCTTCTTTCCGTTCGGCAATTTTGGCTTCTGCTTCACGAGCGGCAGATTCGTTTCCCTCTCGTTTCAAGGCCTCTTGCTTTACAATGAGAGTCGATAATTCTCTCTCTTTGATATCGATGGGGAGAGGGAGAGAGCCGATCTGCATGCGAATCAAACTAGCTGCTTCGTCGATGAGATCGATCGCTTTATCGGGAAGGCGCCGATCGGTAATATAGCGAGACGAGAGGAAGACGGCAGCATGAAGAGCCCCTTCTGTAATGCGGACGCCATGATAAATTTCGTAGCGCTCTTTTAATCCACGCAAAATGGCAATGGCATCTTCTAGCGTGGGTTCAGGGACAGTGATGGGTTGAAAGCGGCGCTCAAGCGCTGCATCTTTTTCGATGTATTTTTGATATTCGGCAAGAGTGGTCGCTCCGATACAGTGAAGAGTGCCGCGGGCAAGCGCGGGTTTGAGCAAGTTCGCCGCATCCATCGAGCCTTCAGTAGCGCCAGCGCCGACGAGCGTGTGCACTTCGTCGACAAACAGGAGGATATTTCCTTCGCTTTTTTCCACTTCTTCCAAAATGCTCTTGAGCCGCTCTTCAAATTCTCCACGGAACTTCGTCCCGGCAATGAGTGCGCCGAGATCGAGAGCGAGCAGCTCTTTCTTTTTTAGCGAATCGGGAACATCGCCCGTCGCAATTCGTTGAGCCAGTCCTTCGGCGATAGCTGTTTTTCCTACGCCGGGTTCGCCGATGAGCATCGGATTGTTTTTTGTTCTGCGGGAAAGAACTTGGATGGTGCGGCGAATTTCTTCATCGCGTCCAATGACAGGATCGAGTTTTCCCTTTTTGGCGAGCGAAGTGAGATTTTTACAGAATTTTTCTAAAGCTTTCAGGTTAGATTCTGCGCTGGGAGAGTCCATGTGGCGCGATCCACGGAGCTTTCGGATTTCGGCCTCGACTTCTTTAGTGCTTTTTTTGGATAGCTTTTTCCAAGAGGCAAAAGGTTCGATTGGTTTGTCCCAGTAGGCGAGAAAAAGGTGATCGCTACTGATGTAGGTATCGTTCCAACCTTTAGCGAGTTTCTCCGCTTCTTGAATTTTGTGCTGCAGCCCTGTAGCCACGTGGGGAGCTTGCGGAGCGCCGGAATAGGTAGGAAGGGAGCGAAGCGTGGTTTCAATTTCATTTAATAATAACGTCGGATCGAGCTGGAGGGAAGTGCAGATGGAAGAGAAGTAACCTTGCGGGTCTAAAAGAAGAGAGCGGAGAAGGTGGTTTTCATTGACCTCGACGTGCGAGTTTGTTTGGGCGTATTGGTAAGCTTCTTCGATTGCTTGCGTGACAGCTTCGGTAAATTGAGGGGCCATGAGACACCTTTGTTAGAAATCGAACAATATTATAGCAGAGGATTATTTTTTTAGGGGAAGAGTGTCAGCCTTTTGGGCGTAGACGGAAGAGCCGGTAAGACTATTGGTTAGCTTGAAGGGATAAGCGGCATCGCCACTGGAGGAAATTAAGATATCAGTGGGAGTGATCCAGCTCTGGGTGATCGGAGTATCGGAGGGGCGGATATTCCACAGACTTCCGTCCGTCAGACGGATGTATTGCCCATTTTGGAGATTCTCTGAAATTTGGGGCCGCGCAGCAAGGGGCGCCTGGATGGGGAGGTCTCGTTTCGTATAGTGATGTTCAATCCACTGGTGCAAAGCCCCTTTCTCTTTATCGGTCAGCTTATTGACTCCCGTCTGCTTCTTCTCTTGCTTGCTCATTTCAAAATCGAGGGTTTCTGCTGCCAGAAAGGCGACGGGTAGAAGGCCGAGAAGAAAGGGTCTCATCTTTTCCTATGTTGGTTCAGGGCAAGCGCGCTGCAGACTTAGGCGAAGATCTTCCAAAGCTTTTGGAAAATGGTCTCGCGCATGGACGAGCTGCTCGGCTGCTTTCAAATATTTCCAGGCGGCGTTGTAATTGAGCCGCTGGGCATAAAGGGCAGCTAAATAATAGCAGACAGTGGGGTTCTTTGCATCGACTTTCATGTACCTCTCCAAGACGGGGATCGCCTCTTTTTCGCGGCCGAGTTGCAAGTAGGTAATCGCGAGGTGGAAAATGCCTCCCCGGAAGTTGGGGTACTTGGAGAGAATCGCTTCAATTTCTTTTTGCTTATCGAGGATCGACTGGCGGTTTTCATTGACCTCTCGGTAGACAGACTGGATCCCTTCTGGATTCGTCCGGCCTAAGAGGTAGTCCTCGGCGATATGATCGGGGCTGACCATGTGATCGGGCACGATACCTCGAATTTCTTCTAACATTTTCTTGCCCTTCGACTCTTCACCGACAAAAAGGTATTGGAAGCTGAGGAAGGTGCGAATCAGGGGGTCATTCGGCAAAAAAGGAAGGGCTTTTTCATAGAGATCAATGGCGGCTCTCGAGTCTTCCCGGTGCCAAGCGACCGAGGCTTGGTTCATAAAGGCCAGACCGATCACTTCTTTGATATTGCGCTGTTGGAGTTTTCTCGCTTCTAAACTGAGATAGTGATCGGAGGGGACGTCAATACCGCGGGCTGTCGTCTCAATGTTGGTGATTTCTCCTTCGGGAGAGCGGTACCGGATGTAGATGTGGCCGGGTGGGGTGATCATTTCAAGAGGGAGGTCGAGTCTTTGCGCCAGCGATAAGTAGAGGATCGAAACGCCCAAGCAGACCCCGCGACGGCCATCGAGGACCGAAGAGAGAATGGTGTATTCATCGATGTTCTTGATTGAGAGCGAGTGGGGAGGGAAGCGGAATCTCAGCTCAGAAAAGATGTAGTCGTTCATGGCCCGCACTTTTTCCAGAGGCGTCGCCTCGGGCTTGAGTCGGGCCAAAATCTGCAATGCCATGAGATCGAGACTCGCTTCATAGCTTCGGATTTTATTTTTATCGTTCGACCCCATATCAGCGATGAGAAGACCACGAGCTAGATCGACCTCCTCCGGCTTTAAAGTAAAGAGCTCTTCGCGGGTCCACACGGTTGATCCCTTGAGCTTTCGGTTCGGGAGGTGACGGGCTAGCTTTTCAATCACTTGCAATTGCTCTTCGGCCAAGAGAACCGATTCGCCCTGCGACGAGCGGTTTACCAAGGCAATCACAGGCCGCGCATCGAGCGAGGGGAGGATCATCTCTGGATCGCATTCAGCGCAGCCGCCAGAGAGGAGCTCCCAAGCATGCAAGAGAGCTTGCCGCCCTTCAGGGGCGTTGGGATAGAGCTCGTAAAAGGCGAAGTGCTGAGCGACCGAGCTTGGGTCGAGGGTCGAATACAATGTTGTGAGCGGCGAGGCCGACGCAGAGAGAGCAACTAGCAGAAGAGGGATCAAGCGCAAGGGACACTCCGTTTTCCTCACTATAAGCATCAAGCCGCTCTCCGTCAAATAGGTTTGGACAAAAAAGAATTTTAGATTGTAGGATCGGTGCCTTTAATAATTCTTTACCGGTTTGTCCATGTCTATCCAACCGTTTGATCCGCAGCGCGCCATCGAAAACTATCAATCTCAATGCAATGAAGTTTCTCAGAGGATTCAGGTTCAGCGAAAACAGCTCGATCGGATGATTCAGGATATCCGATCTGAGTTAAATGGATCGAAGCTGCAAGAAGTGCTGATTGAAAAATTGGGAGAATATAGAACCTTGCAGCGGGTCTATTGGATGAGTGAGAAGTATCTAGCCTACGGAAAAAAACTAGATGACCAGATGAAATTGGTCAAAGGTGAATTTAGCCGTTGTCTTCGCTCACCCCTGCTGAAGGGTAAAAACGGGACGAGAGGAGCTTTGTTTCAGCCTCTGAACTATTTTCTTTCTCAGCTCTCGTCAAAAATAACAAATGCTACCTACTCGTTGTTTAAAGAAAGTCGCCAATTTTACGATTCTTTGAAAAAGTATCATGAGACAATGGAAGAGGCGTTGCAAAAGGTTCTTCCAGCGGGGGCGTGTCTCAACGCGAGAAAATCTACCTCCTATGTTTTTTCGGTTTATCGAGAAGATTCAAAGGGCCAGCCGCAACGAAACGAATATCGATCATCCCACTATCCCTACCTCCAACGGATGCTCGGTTGTTTAAATGAGACGAAACCCGCTGATCTACAAGAAATTCCCCCCATCAACGATTGCGCAGCGGAAGTATATCAAAGCTTGATTGCTCGAGTGAATCAATGCTGGCTTGACCAGCTTCTCCAAAATACAAAATAAGTGAAGGAAGTTTTTATGACAGTAATGAGTGCGACGAAGAGAATGTATGAATATTCACCTGAACTTAGTGTAGTCGTCCGATGGATCGATGCGCAAACCAAGCGAGTCAATGAGGTTGCCAAAGAAATTAGTGATGAGCTTCCTAAGCGAAATTGCTGTGGTTGTTCCAGTCCAGAATATCAAGATGAAAAGAATCGGGTGAGACTTAAGCGTTTTTTAATCGAGAAAATGGAGCCATACGATGAATTTTGTCAGATTTACCGAATCAATCAGGCGTATGTTGCGCAGAAAGGGCTGGTGACACTCTCCGAAAGAGAACAAGAAGTACAAATGAATCAGCCGCTTAGTAACGATATCAAAGATTTACACCAAGACTTTCAACGAAATTTAAAGGAATTGCAGCGAAGTGCTCTTTACATAGATCGCGCTGCTGATACTTTTTTCTCTAGCTTGCGAAAATACCATGCTATCATAGAACAAGGCTTAGCTAATCTGTATGACTATTCTGAGGAAGTTGTTAGCTTGCCCTGGTATTCACGTTTGTGCCGCTCTTTTGAGCATAAGGCAGTTTCGCCCCACTTTTTTCACGAAACCACCTATCAACCTGTAAAAGAGGGCATGGAGAAAGAAGATCACTTCTCCTCTTCTGATTTTCCTCATTTTCAGCACGCTTATGACACGGAAGTAGATAAGAAAGCATTGAAAGAATTAAACCCTCCTGAGCTCCCGAATGTCGTAGCCGATTTAAAAGCTCTTTACTCGGCAGAGATCGCGCAATGTAAAAACGGTAAAGAGGATTGATTGGGTCATGTCGAGTATCACGTCCAACAAAAATCCTTACGAGCATTGGCTGGAGTGGCATAAAGATAAGTGTAATGCTGCCATTTCTCACATAGAGAAGCAGATCCAAACAACCACCCGGATTCTGGACGAATTGGGTGGGAAACCTGTGTGTTGTGAACTGTATGGATGTTCCATTCCCTTATTCAGAAGAAATATCTATCGAGATCCGGAAGAAAGGAACAAGCAGCTCAATTTTATTCAGGCTAAAATCTCTCTATACTGGCCCCTGAAAGAGAGCTATCTCGCTATGCGAAAGATAGACGGAGTACTGAAATCCTTTAAGGAGAGTAAGCAATGGCTCGATAAAAAGTTTGATCTGGCGTTGTTAAAGTATCAATCTCCGAAGATACAGCCTCCCTTGAAAGAGATCGATCAACTTGTCCAGCTAAGAAAGGCTCATGATTTCTTATTTGTTACGATCGAGTCTGATTTAGTTCGGATTTCAAAGGCGGTTCATAGCTGCTTTCAAAGCTTAAAACAATATGTTTTTGAATTCGACAGAAGATTGGCTGCCCTCGAAGCAAATAAGCCGGAAAACGTGAACAAGAGTTGGAAAGAATGGCTACAATCGAAGCGGCCTACGAATATTCGTGACCATGACGATCCGATTGAATGGGACGGAAATTACGGCGTAGGTAAAAAAGAATCTTTCTCATTAAATCAATATCCTTTTTTCGCCCATGCTTACTCAGCCTGGTGGCGTCGGTGGCACCTTCCTCAGGTTGATCGTTTTGATATGGATCGTTTATTGGATATGCCTAACAATATTCTTTCGTATACACACCAGAAACTGCAAAATACAATCAAGGCTCTCGATCAGGAAGGAATTACTGGGTGCGTGGCTGCAGATTATAAGGAAGATTAATTTCTGTTATTGAGTAAGATGATCTGAGAGGGTGTTTGGTAATAAAATTTCGATCGATTTTTCGGTTCTTTTGAGCCGATTTTTGATCGATTTGTTTGGGGGGCAATATCGATGAGGTATATAGCACCCCAAAAAACAATCAAAAAGCGGCCAAAATAATCCAAAAAAGCGATGAAACATTTTTTATCAAACACCCTCTAAGTATGCAGCGAGAATTTTCTTCACACCCTGCTTGGATCGAAATTGATTTAGGTCTTTTTGAAGCAAATCTGAAGGCCATTCGAGGAAAAATTGGCTCTCGGCTCCTTTGTCTTCCCATTAAAGCCAATGCGTATGGACATGGTCTTGTGCCGATTGGGTTGATGGCTGAACGGTTTGGCGTCGATGTGCTGGGCGTTTTTTCTCTGGCTGAAGGAACCGAATTGCGAAGAGCGGGGATTGTTTGTCCCATCCTCGTGTTTGGAGCTATTCACGAAAATCAGATAGGCGATTTGATCTCGCATCAACTGGAGTTTACCGTTAGCTCTCGATTCAAAGCTGATCTGGTGGCAGCCTATTGTCGCCAACACCAAATCAGAGCAAAGGTCCACCTCGAGGTTGATACGGGAATGCACCGGACGGGGATGCGTCCTGAAACTGCACTGAAGCTCTACCGCGATCTGTTGGAACACCCCTCCTTTCAGATTGTGGGGATCTACTCTCACTTGGCAACATCGGATGGGGGACCGGATCATCCGTTTGTGAAGACTCAAATCGATCTCTTTTCTCAATTGAAAAGGGAAATTCAAGCGCCGCTCATTTGGCATCTGGCCAATTCTGGCGGCGTCTGTTATTACCCCGATTCTTATTTCGACATGGTTCGCCCCGGGCTTCTCTGTTATGGATATACTCCCGATGGAAGCAATGACCCCTCCATTCACCCAATTTTTGCACTGAAGGCTAAAATTTCTTATTTTAAAGTCGTTGCCGCAGGTCAGGGGATTAGCTATGGACACCATTATACGACTAAAGCACAGACCCGTGTCGTCACAGTGCCGGTTGGCTATGGAGACGGATACCGTCGTTCGCTCAGCAACCGAGCGCCTGTGATCATCCGAGGCAAACAATACACTGTATCAGGGCGGATCTGCATGGATCAATTCATGGTCGATATTGGGCTTGACGAGGCCTACGTTGGCGACGAAGTGACTTTGATTGGAGAGGGGATTACTTTATGGGATCTCGCTCGGATGGCCGAGACCGATCCGCGCGAAATCCTCTGCCATTTCAACGACCGAATTCCCCGTTGCTACTTTTTAAGAGGGCAGGAGCTTTTGCCGAGCAGTTGGTACAAAATACACCAGCTCATAAAAGCTTCCAACAAGGTAAATACACCAAAACCAAACGCGATCCAGCTCCCTTTCCAGTAAGCGTAGGCGAAGAGGAGAAGGGCTATGGTCAGCCGGATGAGTCGATCGGGTGTGCCGATATTTTTTTTCAGTTTCATAGTTTTGATACTCTCTTTTGAGCGAGGGTTGCTTGAAGTGCTGGAGGAAGCTCTTTGATAAACTCGGAAAGGTTTTTTTTGCACTCTTCCACTTCTAGATTTGAAATGCTATAGCTCGTTAGTTGTTTATTTTGCGCGAATTCTGCGTATCGAAGTAGTTTGACAAGCTCAATCAGCCGTTTTGACTTATCTTCCGGAAAATCAATCCCTCCTAAACCTAATGATTTCATGTCGGCTTGTAGGAGATTCCTCGCATTCATTTGATCGATATTGTACGCCATGGTCGCTCGGTTGTTTAAAAATGCGGATAGAGTAGCTAATGTTAAGATTTCATTTCAACTTAAGATTTGACGAATCTTTTCAGCAAGAGGTTGGTGGGAGACAATTTCTTCGATGGAGGGGAGATAGCGATAAGTCCAATTTGTCTCTGAAATGGTGCCGGGAATATTTAATCTTTCGTCATCTGGATTGGCGTGAACGAGCTCTGGAAAAAGAGCGAGCGTTTCTTGGAAAATGTTGATGTGAAAGAGTGAGCTAGTGTGGTAGGCGTCGCGTAAAATTTCAAACCGCTGTTCTTGCGTGAGCGTTGGTTGATAAGTCCATCCTTTGAAACGGGCAAAAACCCGCGCCTCTTCAGGGAAATTTTTCCACCAGCCACTCAAGGTGTCCATATCGTGGGTCGAAACGGTGGTCATGCTGAGTGGCTCATAGTGATCAAATGGGAAAAAGGTGGCTCCATCTCCCCAAGTTCTTTGCCAGCGGAGCACTTTTGTCCCGCAGATGCCCATCTCTTTTAAAATGATCGGGACAAAAGGTGGGATTGTGCCGAGATCTTCTGCCATCGGCAAAAGAGGGGACGCGTCGATCATCATGTTGAGAATGAGCCGCCCATGCTCAGGCCAAAGCTCTTCATCTTTGGGGATGAAGTAACCAGCTGCTGCTTTCTTCTCTTTCGGTATGCCCCAGATGCGGAAAAAACCGACGATGTGATCGATCCGGTAGATGTGAAAACATTCTCCCATCACGCTCAATCTTCTCTTCCACCAAGCATAGCCATCTTCTTGCATGGCTTTCCAATCAAAAAGGGGAAATCCCCATTTTTGACCAAGGGGATTGTAACGATCGGGTGGAGCTCCTGCGACAAGGCTTTGATCGAACAGATGAGGTTCAGCCCAAACGTCAGCGCTATCGGGGCTGAGCAAAATCGGAACATCGCCTTTTAAGAGCAGCCCCTGTTTTTCGGCATGCTCTCGCACCGCTTTCATCTGTTGATAACACAAATATTGGAGAAAGGAGTAAAAATCGACAACCGGTCGCTTTTGTTCCATCGCTTCTAATGAAGGGCGTTTCGCCTCTTCAGGCCATTCATTCCAGTTTCGTTGACGATATTCATCTTTATAGGCTTTGAATAGGGCATAGGGTCTCACCCACGGATGGAATTGGAGAAAATCACGATATTCTTTTGTTCCCACCACCTCCGCAAAACGAAGATGATAATAGCGGGTAAGCCATTCGATCTTCAGGCGTTTTACCCCTTCAAAATCGACCCGATCTAATTCATTGAAAGGAAGAAAAACCGACAGGTCATTTTCTCCGAGCGCAGCAAGCGATAAATAAATCGGATCGAGCGCACAGGACGAAATCGCATTGTAGGGGCTTTTGTCATTGCCCATATCATTCAAAGGGAGGAGTTGGATGACGTCGAAACCAACACTTTTGCACCAATCGATGATCGGCACGAGATCGAGGAATTCACCGATGCCGCAGCTTTGTTTGGATCGAAGCGACGACAAACCAATAGCCACGCCATCATGCCGCCTCATCCCGACTCGAGCCCAATGCGGATCGGTCTTCACGGTCTAAGACCAAATGGATTAGATTCGCCCTGCGGCGTACCTGGAGGGCCAGGCAATCCATGTTCAATGGCATGTTTCCACGCTTCAGCCGCTTGAATAAATGGGCCCATGAGCCCGGCCATTCTCTCGCCGCTCAAAACGTCCAAAGGATAGCGCTGAAAGAAAAACAGATGATTGGTTCTTTCAACGTAGGAAAACAGACCCACCAACGGATCGGGCATGCCGTTTGCTTTTAAAGCTTCTCTCAAGACATTTTCTCTGAATTTTCCGGGAGGCAGTTCAGCAACCTTACAAGTGATAAGCAACCGTTCCTGTGCGGCATCTGACTGCAGCTGCACGACCAATCCCTTTCTCACTTGAATAGCACACGCATGATTTCGATCCACATGCAACGGCATGTGAAACACCTTTGCCAGCCCCTGAATTAATTCATCAAACCGATCAAGCATAAAATTGACTATAGAATGAGCAAGAGAAAAAAAGAAAAGGAAAAAGAATCGGCGGCTTTGAGCATTCTGCTTCGCCTCATGTCTCTGCGCAGATACCGCTCAACTCCGTTGCGCGGCTATTAGAAGTTTCAGTGCCTTTTTAATAAATTACTAAATATTGATTTCACAAGATAGGCAATAAACAGAGGTAAGGTATTTCTATCATAATCGATTTTTAGGGAATGAAAATTATGCTTTTTCGATAGAAAAGCGTGCAGCTTATCGTCGATTTGCTTTTGTAGCTCTACCTCTGGCTCTAAATCAGATACAGTCATCGGTTCTCCTGTCACGGGAGAACGCGGCTGTTTACTTAGCCAAGCTACAATTGTCTTTTTTTCAAAAACATGTTGTGGATGTCTTTTATCACGTACAGGATGTCTCAGCGGTAGAAACGAAATATACTCATCCGTATGTGCTGTGAAGAAGGGATTGTCGTGCAATTCCTGGGGAATTTCCTCTAGACTTTCAATCGTGTAATCTCTGTTTGAACAAGGTGCTATTGCCATATGCTCTCATTTTTTTCTGAAGGAGAGAGTTTTGTCGAGTTTCTATTAAAAGAAAAATGAAAAGTTACGCGAAGCGGCAAAATCTGCGAAGGGACGCGGAGGCGAAGCCGAGCGCTCTGAGCAGCCGATGCCCGCTGAAACAAAGACGAACTGCTGCTCGAGCTCAAGCCGAGCTATCTATTCAGTTGCGGCAAGGCACTTGCCGCTCCTTGGCAGTAAAAGAAACTCTTCCCTAAATAGGGAAGAGTTCTTCAATTGCAGCGCAGCCCCCGAAGAGCAGTGCTTTGCACGGCGAGGGGCGAGCACGCGATAGCGAAGCGGTCGGCAAAGTTTCAGTTAGGGCCTGGGGGCTAGCGGGGGGGGGGAACGGGAGTGAAACCCCCGACATACCTATTTCTTCTTCTTTTTATCTTTCCCTTCTTCCTCTTCGTCGTCTTCGAACTCGTCTTCGAGGCCGTCTAGTGCTTCGAGGATCGCTTTGGAGAGTTCGTCGCGGTGGACCGCGTTGCGGTAGTAGCGAGGGGCGATTTGTTTGATGGCGTCGCGGTATTGGGTGAAGATGATGATTTGAGCTGCGGTCTCTTCGGAGAGTCCGAGCAGGCGA
This sequence comes from Chlamydiota bacterium, assembly GCA_048498835.1. Taxonomy (GTDB): domain Bacteria; phylum Chlamydiota; class Chlamydiia; order Chlamydiales; family SM23-39; genus CAITMJ01. The sequence goes on from JBEHXF010000011.1 coordinate 13,561, forward strand.
GCGAATTGGAGGATTTTATCAGCGTTGACGTAGCGCTCAGCGAGAATCTTGACGAAGACCTTGGCCAGGGATTCAAAGGTGAGGCGAGAGGGGAGAAGAAGGTTGTAGGACGAGAACTGTCGCTGGATCATTTGCATGCGCGATTGGAAGAAGCGGAAGATGCCGAGAATGCCTTGCAAAGAGCGCGTTTCATCGATGAGTCGGATGAGTTCGCCACGAGGGATCGAGGAGCCTTTTGATTTGAGATCGGCGCCGAGAGAATGAAGGAGGAAGGTAATGGCCGTTTTCAGTTTATCGTAATTGAATTTGTCGGTGAGCTCTTCGAAGAGCTTGAGCGGCTCGCGCGGTGTGCCGGTGATGTCGCGATACATATCGCGGAGGGAAGTGGGAGTGCCGAGTCCTTCTTTTGAAAATTCACGCGATTGAGCGCCGATGTTGCGACCCGCTGTGATTTCCCGCGCGAAAGTTTGATTGAACTGCTCTTTGGCGATTTTGAGTGTTTTTTGGACGTCGCCAGCAGTCGTTTCAATGAGAAAATCGAGCGCTTCATCAGCTAAAGCGTGGTCAGGATAGATCCGCAGAACTTTATTGAGCACCTCATCGGGTGTATCATCCGACGTGATGCTCGAGCGAAGAATGAGCAGCGTTCGGGATTTTAGCTCTTCGTTATTGCGCTGAAAACGGGCGGCGGCCTCGTCGACTTCTTCAACGGAGAGAATTTTTTGATCTTCAATTTCCCGTTTTTGTTCATTTTTTTTAGCGCTTTTAAGCTCTTGAAGGGGAAGAAAGCGCTGGTAAATGGCAAACGGGCTTGTTTCGACGTCTTGCGGATCTTCCGATTCAACTTGGATCAGCTCTTCTTCTTCCACCATTTGTTGGAATTGTTGGATGGCGTGAGCATTAATCGGCGCCGATCGGGAGATCTGAGGATCCATGATGAACCTATGTCAACTGGACTCGGCCCAGGGGCTGAATCCGGATTTCGGGAACAATCTCTTGGTAAGAGACAACGGATAGTTCAGGGAATTCTCCTTCGATCAGCTTGCGGACAAAGCGTCTGACATCGATCGCCGTGAGAAGAACGGGAGGCTGTCCACCGGGCGGTGTGGGTGCGATCGTGTTGCGCATCGAATGGAGGATCAGCTGGACTGAATCGGGATCGAGAGCGAGGTAGGAACCGGCAGAGGTTTGCTTGATGGCGCCGCGGACCATGTCTTCGATTTCAGGATCGAGCAAATAGACCGAAAGGACGCTTTGACCTTGCGAATACTTGTAGCTGATGAACCGTTTGAGCGAGGAGCGAACGTATTCGGTGAGGAGAACCGTGTCTTTTTCTGTCTGAGCCCATTCGCTGAGCGCTTCGAGAATGGTGCGCAGGTCTTTGATGGAGACTTGCTCTTGTACGAGGCGGCGGAGAATCTCGGTGAGTTTTTGAAGCGGAACGAGACGGGTGACCTCTTTGATGAGGTCGGGGAAGGATTTTTCGATAAATTCGAGGATGGCGCGCACCTCTTGGATGCCGATGAATTCGCTGGCGTATTGGCGGTAGAATTTGGAGAGGTGGAGGATCATCACCTCGAGGCCTGTCCAGAAACGAATGCCTGCGCGCTGTAAAATTTCTTGGTATTTTTCATCGACCCAAAGGCTCGGCATGCCAAGGGACCCTTTTGAGGTGATGAAGGGGATGTTATAGCGGCGGAGCGTCTCTTCTGTTTCGTTTGTGAGAAGGTGTTTGAGGATGATTTTACCGCGAAGGATAGGCACTTCGTTCAAATGGATCGCATATTCATTCGCGTCAAGTGAGGGAGAATCGGTTCGGACGTGAACGCCGGGGAAGCGGACGCCGAGGTCTTGATAGAGGGCGTGGCGCATTTTCGGAATCATCTGATCGATGAAGGTGATTCCTTGCTTATCTTTCCGGATTAGCTGCGATAGAGCGGATCCCACCTCGAGAACGACAGGAAGAGTGAGGGCATAGTCGGCTGCGGCGCCGCCTGAAATCGCATGCCCGGGGACCTCCGCTTCAACTGAGCTAATGCCCGCTGTTGCTTTCGCGGTGGCTTGGCGGGTATTGTGCCAGAAAACAAAGCCAAGAGCGCCAACGATAGCCGAAAGCAAGATGAAGGGCCAAGCGGGGAAGCCAGGGATCATGGCCATGAAGAAGAGAACGCCGCCCGCGATCATCAGAGCTTTAGGTTGCTTTAGGAGCTGTTCGGAAATTTCTTTACCGAGGTTAGCGTCTTTCTTTTCACTGGAAACGCGAGTCGTTACGATACCCGCTGTGATGGCAATCATGAGCGCTGGAATTTGAGAAACCAGACCGTCGCCGATGGACAGGAGGGAGTAAATTTTTGCCGATTGAGCAAGGGTCATCCCGTGCATCATCACTCCGATGATCAACCCCCCAATGACGTTGATGGCGGCGATCACGATACCAGCGATGGCATCTCCCTTTACGAACTTCATCGCGCCGTCCATGGCTCCGTAGAGTTGGCTCTCTTTAGCAAGGCCGAGGCGAAGTTCACGCGCTTGCATCTGATCGATGGTGCCAGCTCGAAGATCTGCGTCGATCGACATCTGTTTACCGGGCATCGCATCCAACGTAAAGCGAGCAGCTACCTCAGCGACTCGCTCAGCGCCCTTCGTGACGACGATGAACTGAACAATGGTGATGATGAGGAAGATAACGCCCCCGACGACGTAGTTGCCACCCACGACGAAGTTTCCGAAAGCAAAAATGATCTTACCCGCATTGGCGTGGAGGAGAATCTGGCGGGTCGAGGAGATGTTGACGCCGAGGCGGTAGAGTGTTGTGATGAGGAGAAGAGAGGGGAACATCGATAAATGGACCGCTTTCTGGATATAGAGCGCTACGAAGAGGAGCGATACAGAGACTCCGAGGTTGATCGCAATCAATACGTCGATGATGTGAGGGGAGACGGGGAAGATCAGCATCATGATGATGGCGATGATCAGCGCCGCCAAAATCATATCGCTCGAGCCGGAAATGGTTCCCAGGGCCCTTTCGCCGCCTAAGAATCGGGTCAAGTTGTTGAGAAATTTATTCACTTCAGCAGTTCCTCATTGATATCTGGATTTTCTTCCAGCGATTTAATCCATTTGAGAATTTCGGCCACAGCCTCATACGTGTCCTCAGGAATATAATCGGATATTCGCCCTTTCGTGTACAGCTCTCTTGCTAAATCTACATTTCGCATGATCGGGACATTGTTTTGAATCCCTATTTTTATGATCTGGTCGGCGATTACTCCAGCCCCCATCGTCAAGATGATCGGAGCGGGCTCTTCTGCCGGGTCATACTTCAGGGCGACGGCGATGTGGGTCGGGTTGGTGATGATCGCTCTCGCTCTGCGAGCGGCGCTTGGACCATCTTGATAGGCGATCTCACGAGACAGCTCGCGCCGTTTCGATTTGATCATCGGATCGCCTTCTGTGTCTTTATATTCCTGCTTCACCTCAAACTTTTCCATCTTCATCTCTTTGGCGAAGTCCTTTTTCTGGAAGGCTAGGTCAAAGAGGGCGACGACAAGGAAAAAGAGCCCGACTTTAATCGTCGCGCTGATTAAAAAGTCGTTGACGATCATGGCACTGGCCATCAATGGCATAACGACGGAAGAGATAATTTGAGGTAAACTATTCCAAATAATTAAATAAATGATGATTCCGGCGCCGGTAATTTTGGCGATCGATTTAATCAGCTCTACTAGAACTTTCAGTTTGAATTTCTGTTTAATTCCTTCGACGGGATTGAGCCGTTTGAGATCGAATTTCATCGCTTCAAAAGAAAAGACCGGACCGGTTACGAGAAAGCTGACTAAAACGCCGACAAAGCAGACGACCACCATTAAAGGCAGGCTCGTCGTCATGATGACTTCAGCTGCCATCCCGAAGTAAGCAGGAGCTCTATTGACAAAATCATCCCCTACATTGGCCGCTTCTCGAAACATCATGACTAAAAAAGAGCCGACCTGTTCAAAAAAGAAACTAACAGACGCCAGCGCGCCAGCGAGAGAGACGATGAAGGTGAAGGCGGCAGGCATATCCTGTGCCTTCGCCACCTGTCCCTTCTTTCGGGCGTCTTTTAATTTCTTAGGGGTTGCCTTTTCGGTCTTTTCAGCCATGGGTAGCTCTAACTTTAGCCGACCCCGACGCCTCCGTCAAGCGCCGATTAGAGAAGTTTACACGCAACCACGATGCAGGCAGCGGCAGCGGTACACAACATGAGGATCGATTCTTTCTTTTTTTCTTGTTTTGGCGGAAGATCGACCTGTAGATTGATTCTTTCTATGAATTCTATCTGTGGCATCTGTGGATATTTCTTGAAAGTCCAGATACAAGGTTTTTTTGCTGCTTCAATGCCGGGATGACTATTTAGTCTTTCAGCGGTATATAGAAAGGCGTTATTTACGCTCTGATGGGGTAGGCATTTTGTAGCCTCTAGATAATATTTGCTCTTATCTCCATAAGCAATCAAATCGATCTCTTTTACTTGACTCTCTTTTAATTGCTCGAAAGCCAATAAAATTTGCGTTATAGGATTTCTTTCCCACTTTATGGCGATGAGCGCGTCATATTTTCTTGTGATCCGTTCAGCAAGTTCTTTCAAGGAATCTTTTTCTTCCATGAGCAATAGGACAACAAATTTTCCTCGCAATTTACCTCGTGTTTCCTCACTTAGACCGTTTATGTGTCTAGGATAAGATCTGAGTTCAAAGGTACTAATATAGAAGGGAGGGGAAGTAGTCATAGCTTCTCACTAAAATGGCGATCAACGTTGATAAACAATCGCTACAAAAACCAAGGTTGCTACTGCCAATCCGACCGTATGCAATTTTAAATCTGTTAGATCTTCAACATCTTCGAAGCAAGCTTTTGCATCTTGAGAAGAAGCATTGCGAGCGGCCAGTTCAGCTAAGTCCTCTTCTGTAAAATTAGCGTGAGTGTTTGGGGTAAAGATCATTCTTTTAGAAATTTTCTTTAATCCCGCTTCATGACCGATCTCCAATCTTGAAAATAGGTAACCATTTCGGATTGTCTTATCATCTATTGTAGATTGGTTCAACGCATCCAGGAAGGGAGCGCAAGAAGATCCGTAAATGATCGCATCTAGAGATTGCGGTTTACAATTTCCGAGTCGTAGAAGAACGTGTAATAACGGATTATCCAGTCCCTCTTTTATTTGTTCAAGGCTTGAAAATCCGATGACCAGGTCGTAGACCTGCCCGATTTTTTTATGCATTGCCTGAAAGGCTCGAAGTTCGTCTTCCTTGTCTTCTCTTGAATCGATTGCTAAAAGGGCAATTTTTTTTCCATTGAGCGCCTGATAGTCACGACGTTCTTTATCGCAGGTAAGGGAGGTATGTCCATTCTCATAGACCGTCACCCAAAGCTGGGAGGGTCCTTGATTGATTGCGCTTGCCATAGCACCTCGTTATGTAAAAGAAATTGTTAACGAAAGGTGCGTTTATTGTTAAGAAAAAAATTTAAAAAAGAGGAAATCGATAGATCTCCCCGTAATGTTTATGCTTTTGGAGTAAAAATAAGGGTCGTTGGTTTAAGGTAAAGACCAAACTTATTTGGAGCTTCATATTGTTGGACTTCATGCTCCGTCCCTTGATAAAAGACATTGCTTACGGTCCCTTCTAATTTTTCATTACTATAACAAAGAGGGCCTTCTTGTGTCTGGTAAATATAATTCCCGTAAGCGCCGCCGCGATTGGTGATGTAAGCCGCTTCTGGAGAATAGGTGGCCATCTTATTTCTCGCTGAATCCCAAAAATTTAAGGTTTTCAAAGGGTCGAGAGGAAAGAGCTCGATTAGCCCTCGCGTCGCCTCATCGCAAGATCTAAACAGAACATATTCGCATTTTTTAGTGAACTCGCTTGTCTCTTGAATGCAGCTTGTTGCAAAAAGGGCTAAGGCGGCAAAGAGGCCGATGACCGAGCTCGCAACAATCCGAGCTAATCCACTGAGAGAGCAAACAACAGGAATAACACCTACTTTATCAGCAAATTGGGCGATAGAAGATCGCTCAATAGGATTTAATGTAATAGACATTTTTTCACCTCATTATCGAAAATTATAGAAGATATCTTAATATAATTTCCAATATTAACTGTGATAAAAGAGAATTACATCCCCGTCTTGAACGATATAATCGCGTCCTTCCGAGCGGGCTTTCCCTGCTTCGCGGGCGCCGACCCGACCGTTATAGCGGATCATGTCGTCATAGGCGACAACCTCTGCTCGGATGAATCCTTTTTCGATGTCGGAGTGGATTTTACCTGCGGCTTCTGCTGCGCTAGCCCCTTTGCGGATTGTCCAGGCACGCGTTTCGATCTCACCTGTAGTGATAAAGGTGATGAGGCCAAGGAGTTGAAACGCTTCGCGAATGAGGCGATCGAGTCCAGATTCCTTGAGTTCAAGAGATTCTAGAAACTCTTTCGCATCTTTTTCGTCGAGTTGAGACACTTCTTCTTCAATGCGTGCGCAAATTGGTACGACTTTGCTCCCTTCTTTCGCAGCAAATTCGCGCACTCGTTTCACATACTCATTATCGAGGGCGGGAAGGTCTGATTCGCCGACGTTGCAAATGTAGAGAACTTTCTTTTTCGTGATGAAGGGGTAGAGACGTGCGATCTCTTCTTCTTCGGCTGTGAGTTTGAGAGATCGAACGGGCAGGTTTTGGTTGAGATGATCGATCGCTTTTTTGAGGAAGGCGAGTGTCGGTTGGAGATCTTTGCGCCCTTTCGCTAGTTTTTCAGTTCGGCTGTAGGTATTTTCAGCCATTTGGAGATCGGCGAGGATGAGCTCAAGGCTAATCACTTCGATATCTTGGATTGGATCCACTTTATTTGCGACGTGGATCACCTTGTCGTTATCGAAGCAGCGGACGACCTGGACAATCGCATCGGTTTCCCGAATGTGAGAGAGAAATTGATTGCCGAGACCTTCTCCTTCAGATGCGCCTTTGACGAGACCTGCAATATCGACGAAGGAGCACATCGCAGGGACAATTTTTTTACTTCCCGATTGATCCGAGAGAGTTTGAAGGCGAGGATCAGCCACATTCACAATGCCGAGGTTTGGGTCAATTGTGCAAAAAGGGTAGTTTTCGGAAGGGATTTGCTTGCGAGTAAGCGCGTTGAAGAGGGTGGATTTACCGACGTTTGGGAGGCCGACGATGCCGCAAGAGAGATTAGACATGGAGTTCCTTTAAGGTATAGCCGAGGAGTCGCTCTGCAAGAGCCCAATCTTGAGAGAGGAGGGCTTTGCGGATACGCGAACTCGAGACGGGTTCGTTATCTAGAGTAATTTTGGGAATGTATTCAATCTGGATGGGTTTGCCCATGGCCCAGGCGCGGACTTTTGCTTCCGTTCCTTCCCGTTTATGGCCAAAAGCGTCGCCTTGACCCTGAATCAGGTGAGTCAGTGATAGAGAGTCGAGAAATTGATCGTAGGTGATTTGAGCGAATTCTTTTGTGAAGGCAATGGTAACGAGATAATCGACGCCGAACTGTTTCAAAAGCGCTTTTTTTTGCTCATAGCTGGTGATTTGGAGCGGCCGTGGAGCGTCAGGCTTGAGTACCTGGAGCGGGTGGGGTTCGAAAGTTACGATCGCAGCTGGGCTTCCTGTTTTTTTAAGACGTCGAATGATCTCCTGATGCCCCAAGTGGACACCGTCAAAGTTGCCAATCGATAGGGCGACGGGTGTTTTGGGAGGCTCGGAGAGTTCAATCATGGATATTGCTTGAGATAAGGTGTGAGGTCGAATCCAGGCACTAAAGAGGCTTGGGGGATTGCATCTTCCAGTCGGAAATTTCCGGAACGAAGGCGAGTGAGGGCAGAGAGATGGGCGCATGTGCCAAGAGCTTGCCCCATATCATGGGCGAGGCTGCGAATATACGTTCCTTTGCTGCAGCTGACTTGAATTTCCATCTCAGGAAATTCATAGCGGATTAGTTCGATATGGACTCGTACAAGAACAGGCTTTCGCTCCAAGTTAATTCCTTTGCGAGCCAGGTCGCAAAGTTTTTGCCCATCGATTTTCTTTGCGGAATACATCGGTGGGATTTGGAGGATTTCTCCCTGGAATACTTTGAGTACATTTTGTACATCGACGAGGGAAGGAACGTGATCAGATCGCTTCGTAATTTGTCCATCGATGTCATAACTATCAGTTTCAACTCCGAGATGAAGAGTCGCTTTGTATTCTTTATCGGAAGTGAGAAATTCGTCGCTGCGACGCGTATAGTCTCGGCCGATGAGCATAACCATGAGACCGGTAGCAAAAGGATCCAAAGTGCCTGAATGACCAATTTTCTCAACTCGGGTCAATCTACGCAAAATAGAGACAAGCCGAAAAGAGAGACTTCCTTTCGATTTGTCTACAAGCAGAATACCTTTAGGGGGTGCTACTGTCATCTTGGCTGGCGTTCTCGTCATGAGGGCGGGACAGCCGCTCTTGCTCGATTTTGTACAAGAGTTCTTGGATTCGAAGGTGTTCTTCGAGACCGGTATCGAGTTTGAAGATGAGCTCGGGGAAATAGCGCAGCTGCGCTTTTTTAGAGGCGTTGACAGCGATAAAGCCCGCCGCTGACTGGAGAGCCGTCAACACTTTGGCTTTATCGGCCTCTGATGCGATCATGCTGACATACACCTTAGCATGGTGTAAATCGGCAGAGGTGTCGACACGCGTCACAGTGACAAACATATTCACGTGAGGATTCTTCACCTCTTTTTGAATCACTTCAAAAATCACCTCTTTGAGGAGGGAGTTGACCCGTTCTAATCGGTTTTTTTTCACAAATCTTGCTCAAGGTAGGTGATTTCGTAGGCTTCTAAGATATCGCCCTCTTTAAAGTCATTTTGGCCTTCGAGGTAGATACCGCATTCAAAGCCCTCTTTGACCTCTTTAACGTCTTCTTTCATCCGTTTGAGAGAAGCGATCTTTCCTTTCCAGATGACTTCTTTGTTTCGGACTTGGCGAATGAGGCAGGAGCGCTTGATGATCCCTTCAGTAACTTGGCAGCCAGCAATTGAGCCGAGCTGCGAAGATCTAAAGACCGCTTTGACAAGAGCTTTACCTGTGTCGGTCTCTTGCTCAATTTTATCGAGGAGAAGCTTCATCCGCTCTTTCACTTCATCGATGAGGTGATAGATCACATCTTGCGAGTAGACTGCGACTTTCTTCTGCTTGATCAGATCGCCTGCGTGGCTTTCAATGTGCGTGTGGAAGCCGACAATCGTCGATTTAGAAGCGGCAGCGAGTTCGATGTCCGATTCAGAGATTTCGCCCACGCCTGCGTTGACGATTTCAAGCCGAACTTTCTTCGAATGGATTTTCATGAGCGAGTTTTTCAGCGCCTCGAGGGAGCCTTGTACGTCAGCGCGGAGAATGAGCGGAAGAATTTTCATCTCGCCGCTTTCTTTCTTCGCCATCATCTTATCCAAGCTAGAAATCTTAGCTTGAGCCTGACTTGCGCGTGTTGCGCCTTCAGCACGGGCTCCCGCTAATTCGCGAGCTTCTTTTTCACTCTTGACTACGACGAATTCAGAGCCAGCGAGAGCGAGATCTGAAAGGCCTGTAATTTTAACAGGAGTAGAAGGAGGAGCCTCTTCGATTGAGCGTCCATGATCGTCTTGCATGGTCTTGATTCGGCCGAACTGAGATCCAAAGACGATCGCATCGTTTTTGCGAAGCGTTCCGTTTTGAATCAGCACAGTGGCGACAGCGCCGAGACCTTTATGCATTTCTGACTCGAGGACTGTCCCGCGAGCTCGGGCAGTTGGATTAGCTCGGAGTTCGAGGATTTCTGCCTGTAGAGCGATCATTTCAAGAAGTTCATTAATTCCTGCGCCAGTTGTTGCTGAGCAGTTCACCGTAATCGTCGTTCCGCCCCACGCTTCAGGCAGCAGGTCGCGGTCGGAGAGTTCACGGTAGACTTTTTGCGCGTCGAAATTCGGCTTATCCGATTTGTTGATTGCGACGATCATCTGTACATTCGCTTCACGTGCTTGGCGCATCGCTTCATCTGTCTGAGCGCGCATTCCTTCATCGCCTGCGACGACGAGGATGACGATATCAGTGACGTTAGCTCCGCGAGAACGCATTTCAGAGAACGCTTCGTGACCTGGAGTGTCGAGAATGGTGACATCGCCAGCCGCAGTCGACACTTTAAAGGCGCCGATGTGCTGCGTAATGGCTCCAGCTTCTGAAGCGGCCCGGTTTGATTTGCGGATCGCATCGATCAGGCTTGTTTTACCATGGTCGACGTGACCCATAAAAGTGACGACAGGAGGGCGGAGAATGAGTTGATCAACGCCCGATTTTTCGATCTCTTGACGAATTGTGCTGTCAGTGATGCGGATTCTCTCATCTTCCGATGTATCAATGGTGATTTCGCAATCGAAATCGTGACCGAGGAGTTGTACGGTTGTTTCATCATCGAGGTAATCGTTCAACGTCATGGTGACGCCTTTCATGAAAAGCTTCGCAATCAGCTGGGAAGCTTTAAGCTTCATCTCTTGCGCGAGATCTTTAATCGTGATGGGGAGGCGTATTTTGAGCGTTTTAGGACGGATGATCACTTCTTCTTGGAAGCTGCGGCGAATCGGCTTGTGTTGACGTCGTTTGCGCCAAGCTTCATTGTCGATGTCGCGGAGACCTTGACGATCGCGCGAATCGAACCGATTTTCTTCTTTTTTCTTCGCTGTTGGACGCAGTTCTTTTCGAGGAGCGTTAGCAGGAAGAGGTGCGGCGGGACCTTTTGCTGCAGGCGCTTCATATTCTTTTGAAGCTGCTGGCTTCGGTTCTGCTTTAGGGGCCGCGGGCTCTTCTGTAGCTTCTACTTTTGTCTCTTTTTGAATCACCGGTTCAGGGAGAACGGGTTCTTCGACCGCTGGGGGCATCGCCGCTTCGATTTCTTCGGCTTCTGTAGCAGACGATTTTACCTCATCTGGTGAGGTCTTCATGATCCTGGCTTTGCGCTTTGGAGGGAGAACTTCAGCTTCTTTTTCTTTTGGAGCCACCGGGTGTTTTTCTGGCTGCTTAACAGCTGTTGCGACAGAAGTATCATCTTTCAAACGAGAAAGCTTTTTCTTTGTCTCATCGGTTTCAGCCTTGGCTGCGGGGGCCGGATCGCTTTTTTTAATTTTGAACGCCTCAGCGAGCTGAGAGTTCTTGATATTTAATTTTAAATTTTTAGCCAAAACTTAGCCCTTTCTTTTTCGCGTTTGCTCGAGCACTTTATCAGCGAGGTCGTAGTAGTTGACGCCGGGGACCTTCGATGGGATTTCTGCCGGATCGGCTTTCATCAGCTTGCGGAGCGTATCGAAACCTGCGCTCGCTAAGCTTTCGGTGATCAAGCCACTGACTCCTTCGATTCGGATTTTCTCATCGAGATGAGGATCTTCCGTTTCGGAGAGTTCAGCCATATGGACAGCGAGGATTTTTTGGTATTCACTCATTTTTTGGACTTCAATATCTTTACCCATCATCTGTCCGATCAGGCGGGCATTCATCCCTTTCTTGCCGATCACAGTTGGATAATCTTCGTCTTGAACGACCATCCAAAGCTTCCGATCAAATGTCTTTAACTTGCGGATTTCCGATGGAGCCAAGAGGTTTTGGAGAAGTTGAATTGGATCATCTGAGAAGGGGACTACGTCGATCTTCTCATTGTTCAATTCGCGGATGATATTTTTAATACGCGTTCCTCGTACGCCGACGCACGTTCCAACTGGGTCGACTTTCGAGTCGTAAGAGCGGACGGCAAGCTTGGTTCGATAGCCTGGATCGCGGACAATCTTCTCGATGGCAACCGTTTTATCATGCAGCTCCGGTACTTCTTGAGTAAAGAGCGCCGCTACGAATTCTGGATGGCTGCGAGTTAAAATGACTTCCGCGCCGCCGTTATCGGTGTCGCGCACTTCATGAAGGAGCGCTTGGACTTTATCGCCAACATTGTAACGCTCGAGTTTCGGGTAGTTCCGTTCCGGGAGAATCGCTTCGACTTTTCCGAGGTCGACGACGATCGTGCGGCCGCGGATAAACCGTTTCACGGTTCCGGAGATGATTTCGCCAGCGCGGTGGCGGTATTCTTCATAAATGACGTCTCTCTCTGCGCCTTTCAGCTTTTGAGAGATGATTTGACGAGCAGCTTGCGCCGCAATCCGTCCGAAATCTTGCGGAGTGATCGCGATTTCGAGCCATTGCCCAACTTGGCATTCAGGTTCGAGCGCTTTTGCGTCGTCGAGTGAAATCTCTTCTTGAGGCGTAACGACTTTCTCGACAATCTTCTTCTGCGTAAAGACTTCGATTTCGCCAGTCTTCGGATGGATTTCCACGCTAACCTTTTCGCCGAGACCTTTCACGCTTTTGCGGGCAGCAGCGCGGAGACTCTCTTCAATGGCGCCGATCACGATTTCTCGTTTAATTCCCTTTTCGCGCTCTAGATATTCAAAAATTGCAATCAGGTCTTTGTTCATCCGAATTCTTCCTATTGATTTCACTACTTAAGATATAAAGCCCCCCTTTGGATAAGGGGGGCCGGGAGGATTATAGTTCCTCTTCTTCGTGTTCGCGATCTTCGCGTGTTTTCTTCTTGCTCTTCTTACCTTTCGATCCGACGACGATGTCATCGCGGTTCTGCTGGTTTTTCTCAATCAGGTATTCTTTGATCGAGAGAGCAATTTTTTTGTGCTCTGGATCGAGCTTGATCACTTTCGCAGTGACAGGGTCTCCTTTAGAGACAACGTCTTCGACTTTGCCGAAAGGTTGATCGGAAAGTTCTGTTACGTGAATCAGAGCTTCAATGCCATTGTCGAGTTGGACAAATGCGCCGAACGCAGTTGTCTTTGTCACGACGCCGTGCACGAGCGTTCCTACTGGGAGGCTTCTTTCGATTGTTTCCCATGGATTGCTGCTCAACTGTTTTACGCCGAGAGTGATTTTTTTGCTCTCTTTATCAACCGAGAGAATCACAGCTTCGACTTTATCGCCCTTTTTCAGAACTTCTGATGGGTGGGAGACTTTTTTGATCCAGCTCAAATCGGAGATGTGGATCAAACCGTCTACGCCAGGCTCGAGTTCAACGAAAGCGCCGTAGTTGGTCAAGTTGCGGATTTCAGCCATTACGCTGCTTCCGACTGGGTACTTGCGCTCAACATCTTCCCAAGGATTGCGCTCGAGTTGCTTGATTCCCAATGAGATCTTCCCTTCTTCTTTCTGAACAGAGAGGACGATCGCATCGAGTTCATCGCCAACGCGGACCATTTCGCTCGGATCTGTGACGTTTTTCGTCCAAGACATTTCGGAGACGTGAATGAGTCCTTCAATGCCTGGCTCGATTTCCATGAACGCGCCGTAAGAGACGAGGTTGACGATCTTGCCGTGAACTTTTGTCCCTTGTGGGTACCGTTTTTCGATCTCTTCCCAAGGATTCGATTCTTTCTGCTTGAGACCGAGAGCGACGCGACCTTTCTCGCGATCGACGTGGAGAATGACCACTTCGAGCTCTTGGCCGAGGTGAACCATTTCCGATGGGTGCTTGATTCGCTTCCAAGTCATATCGGTGATGTGGAGGAGGCCGTCGATGCCATCGAGGTCGAGGAACACGCCGAAATCGGTGATGTTCTTCACGATACCGCGGCGGACAATGCCCTCGCGGATGTTCTCGAGGAGTTCCGCTTTGCGCGATACGCGCTCTTCTTCGAGGAGTTCGCGGCGGGATACGACGATGTTCTTTCTCTCGATGTTGATCTTGAGAATTTTGAAGTCGTAGCTCTTGCCGATGAAATCATCGAGATTTTTGATACGCTTGTTGTCGATTTGCGAGCCAGGGAGGAATGCTTCCATTCCGATGTCGACCATGAGGCCGCCCTTAACTTTGCGCATGACGCGCCCTTTGACAATCGATCCTTCGCGGCAGTTATTAACGATGTATTCCCACTGGCGGAATTTGCGAGCTTTCTCTTTCGATAAAACGATCTGTCCATCATCGCCTTCGGCTTGATCCAGATAAACTTCTGTTTCGTTTCCGAGGATCAATTCGTCGGTGTCAGCAAATTCTGAAACAGGGACGAGACCTTCTGATTTCAAACCCACATCGATGACGACATAGTCTTTTGAAATTTCAGCAATGCGGCCTTGTAAAATTTGTCCGGCATTGAGGAAAGAGAGAGAGCCTTCGGATCCGTCTTTTTCTTTACCGTAGAGTAAATCGCGGAACTGGCGCGCTTCGTGCTCTTGAAAATCGACATCGTCAAGAACGTTGCTGCTGTTCCAATCGTGGATTGAATGTTTAGGGGGCATGATACAGTGGGTTTAATGGTTCATAAAGTTTTGAGTTTACCTGCAGTAGCAGGCAATCTCCGGCACGACAAAACGCACCTAACAAATGCAAAATTAGATCTTGCACGAGCTAAAGGAAAAAGATTAACAGAGGGTGAGCTATTTTATCAACAGGGTTCGTGAAGAACCCCGCGACTTAAGTGAAATTAAATTTCTTAATCTAGACGTTGATTTCTTTGAAAATCGTCGTACAAGGCTCCCCAAGCAGACGGGGAGAGTTCTAGATTTGGGTACTCATTTTCCGAAAATTCCAGAAATTTTTTGTCTTCTGCTGCTTGTACACATTTCGATAGGGTTACCATGTAGGAACCAGTTTCCCTTATTTTTTTATCGTCTTCGGCTGTGTAATCTAGGCGGTTAAAAATAGCGTATGCATGAAAAAAGGCAGCTAATGGTAGGGGTGTAAAAGGGGCGGCTGGGACCGGACTTTTGGGGAAGAGATAGTCTCCCATTAAGCATACAGCAAGAGTGATGATCATGGTGTTCAAAACGGCTGTAGTTTTGATGTTGGCTCTTTTCATTTCATTGTGAAAATTTTCTGTAAAAATTCCACCTATTTTAGTTCGTTCCTCTTGAATCTTCGCGAGGTCCTGGATCGAAAACTTAATCGGCTTGATGGAGCGCGGTTGAAATTTCAGTGCGTCATTCGTGATCCGGTCAAGGTAGTTCATGTAAAGGCTGGTCGCTCGATTCCATAGCTCTTTTGTTTTTTCTACTGTCTGGTTGACTAAGCGTGAGATCCCTGAAAAGAAGCTACTTTGATGTAATTCTTTTGTTTGATTGATGGAAGTTGAAAACATAAATCCTCGTTTATTATTCGTTTGTTATTATATACTTATTTTATTGTTATATTAAAGTGTAAAGTTAGTTTAAATAAGTATATTTGGCTGAACTGAACTCTTTTCTTAAAAGCCAAATCCAATTTTTGAAAAACTTCCCATCATCTCAAAGTCGACAAATAAAAAAAATAAAATTTTTTCTTTTCCTTTTCAGACTCAATTCGTAGAGTGAAAATTTCTGACGTTCGTAAATGATTTGTTTGTCAGAGGGAAAATCGATAAAATCGATGCCCCACAAACGGAGACTGATATGATCGTAATGAAATTTGGTGGAGCAAGCGTGGCAACCCCACAATGTTTTAAAAAAATTGCAGAGTTGATTCGGCAGCGCAAGGAAGAGGGGAGTCCCATCGTTGTCGTAATTAGCGCCATGGCCAATGGCACCGATCAGCTTCTCGAGCTCGCCCGCCAAGTTCATCCAAACCCACCTGCCCGTGAGCAAGACATGCTCGTTTCCGTCGGAGAGCGAATTAGCATTGCTCTCTTAGCAATGGCTTTATCTCTGCAAGGCATTCAGGCTGTGAGCTTTACAGGGAGTCAATCGGGGATTATCACCAATGAGGAACATACGGGAGCTCAAATCGTCGATGTGCGCCCCCATCGAATCCTTAAAACTCTAGATCAAGGTCAAATCGCCATTGTCGCCGGATTCCAAGGTGTGAGCCGAGCTGGAGAGATCACCACCCTCGGTCGTGGCGGCTCAGATACCTCAGCTGTCGCCCTTGCCGTCGCTCTTGGCGCCTCCCGCGTCGACTTCTATAAGGATGTAGACGGTATCTACGACACAGACCCGAAAACCAACCCCCAGGCCCGTCGCTTCGAACAGCTCCTCTATAAGGATGCTCTGGTCTTGGCCGATGCCGGAGCGAAAGTCCTCCACCCGCGCAGCATCCGTCTAGCGGAAAAGAATGGCTTAGAATTGGCCGTCCGCTCCTTCCACCTTCCTGAGCAGATCGGGACATTAGTCGGTGCCGGAGCAAAACGGATAAAAACCCCAAGTTTTGAACTAGAAGGTTGAAGAAATGGTACAAGTGATAGAGCAAATGGAATTCGAATTGGAATTCGGCTGTCCTTTCATCGAAGCGGAATACTACCGCGATGGAGCGCAGGACTTGATCTATAAACTAGTGCCAGAAGATCTACTAGAGCGAAAAGAAGAGGGACGCTCGCTTCAAAGAGCTCGCTTTGCCGACATGCTCCCCCTGATTCGCTGGTCAGACCTTGCAAAAGCGCCTTGCTCTCTCTCGGTGCTCCTTCTATGCAAGTATCGGCTGAACGCCTGCAATTTTTTCTACGACATGATTTCTCGCTGGCTTCTCCCGCAGCGCCGCGTCAACGTCGAGCTCTTCTTTGCCTCGGACGTCCGCCTTCCCCATCTTTCAGAAGATCTTCTCAGCGTTGCCGAAGTCGTGGTTTACCTCAAAAGCGCTCAGGAAGTCGAAGAAGTGCGCCGCAATCTCCACGCCATTGAAACGGAAATCCGCCTCGGCGTTGTCTCCAATTACCATGCGCGCCGCATCCTCGAATTCAAAGGGCTATCCACCGACGGTAAAACTGCGATGATTCAAGAGAAGATTGGCTCGCTCATTCAAAGCCATTCTAAAGATTTCGATCAGGGCATTTTTTCTCAAATGCAGCAGTTCCTCGTCAATTGCCCCGAACACTTTAAGAAAATACGCGATTACCACCACATCAGTCGGATCATTTCAAACCTCTATTCGGTACGAAAAGTCCTGAAACAAAACATCGAAGTGTATCCATCTAAACGGCACGTCCTCGTCAAATTCCTCAAAACTCGCCTTACCCTACAAAAGGGGACCGTCAAAGATAAGCCGGTTCTGGGCATTCTCGCGGGTCTTAACTTTCTGAAAGAGCACGAACTCTTCGAAGCAGAACACCTCATGAGCGCAATTCAGTTAAAACTCCCTTGCGCACGCCTCGTTCAAGGCTCTTCCTTCCTAGATCCGACACGCGAAGGAGCCATTCAAACTGTCTACCTTGAAATTGAAAAAGAGGATGGAACCGACTTTAGCCTCGATGAAATACAAATCTTGCGCTCGAAATTGCCGGATCACCTCAAGGGACACATCGAACAGCTCACTCACCCCATTTATATGCCTCGCAATGAAGAAGAGGTGCTTCGCAACATCATGGCCCTCTCGCGTCAACTTCGCTTCGTCAACGATTTGCCTCAAGTGATCATTTCCTTTGACGAACCGCGCGGCTCCGATCTCTATTTTACAGTCATTCTTCTCCGGATTTGCCCAGAAGGAACTCCATCTATTCAACAACTCTTTACCGATGCAAAGCCGTCGCTTAAATACATTCCAGACCGAATTAGAACCCTAGGAGCGATGCGCCGTAAATACACGAAAGAAGCGACCGTTTTCCGCACCGTCGTTTGCAGCACTCGTTTCTTGCGCCCTGATCATTCTGTCGATCTCTATTTAGCGCGCCAGTTCGTCTACAATCAACTCACCGATATTCTCGGCGATGTGCGCGACTACAATGGGGGAATGATTCTCAAGCAAAATGAGCATCTCAACCATCTTCGTACAGCTCTTGGTAAAACAGCTGCTGCGCATCCTGTTCTGCTCGAAAAATTCTTCCACGCCATCTCGCCCATCGAAATGCGCACGTCGACTGAAATTGAACCTCTAAAGCAATTTTTCCAACTCCTGCTCACAGCGACTAAAACCGAATCGCGCCTCCCATTTATGGGGAGTGATTTCCTCTTCAAGCAAGAACCGCGCCGCGTCTTTGCTATCTTGCCAATGATTGACGCAGAAAAGAAAAAAACGCTCTTCCGGAATCTGGAAGCGCTCCAATTGCCTACGCATCAGTTTGCCCATTTTTCTCTCGATATTCACGATAGCCCTTGCACCGGCTTTCTCCTTCTCAGTCCTGAAAAAGAGCTGCAGGAGAAGTTTTTAGCGGCGCTTTCGAAATAGTTGATAAAAAGAGCCTTTTTCAATTAAGTTCTTGTAAATATCACAAACAGGAACTCATATGACAATGCCGACAACTGCATCTATTAACCCCCAAACACAAATTTGGCATTTAACAAGCACTAATTTGGACAGCCCTAAACCAACTGTTCTCCGTATTTGTGAAACTACAGCAAAAACAGATGAGGCTGCCCAAAAAGTATTAGAAGAAAAGAAAAATTAATCCTTCAACCTTTGTTCCAAATACGAACGGACGAGAGCAAACGCCGTCTCATTTTGCCCACCTTCGGGTATAATGATGTCGGCGTATTGTTTGGATGATTCAACGAAGAGATCGTGCATCGGTTTCACTGTCGTTAAGTATTGTTCATGGGCGACAGAATAAGCAAATCCGCGCTCAGCCATATCTCTTTTCACTCGGCGCAGCACGCGAACATCGCTATCGACATCGACGAAAATTTTCAGATCGAATAATTCGCGAATCTCAGGAATAGCAAAGATCAAAATCCCTTCTACCAAGATCAGATCGGTTGGAACGATCGTAGGCCCCACTTTCCGCGTTTGATCGAAGAAGCTGTACAAAGGTCCAGTGACTGAGTCTCCTGCTTTGAGAGCTTGTAGTTGCTCACGAAGGAGGGAAAATTCAATCGAATCGGGATGATCGAAATTGGTTTTGCCCCGCTCTTGAAGAGGAAGATGAGATAGATCTTTATAATAGTTATCTTGGGGGATGAAAGTCGCTTGCGCGCCAAACGCCTCTTTGAGTCGTTGGGTCAAAGTGGTTTTACCGCTGCCGCTTCCACCGGCAATTCCGACGAGAATGGGTTGTGCGCTCAGGCAAGTTGTGATCATCGATAAGAAAACTGCAACGTATTTTTTCATTTGTTACCTCATGCGTATTCGCGCGGAGCATTTTTTAGAAACGGGAGATAAAAGAAAAGGGCAATTTTCATAGGCTATTTCTTTTTTTCATTTTCATGATTGACGCTCTTCAGCTAAAGTATGCGCTAATATTCAATTTTAATTGCTATGACCCATCACCCCATACAAGTGTACCCGTCGATTCTCTCAGGCGACTTCGGTCGATTGGCCGAGGAGGCTAAGAGAATTGAGAAAGCTGGCGCCGATGCGATCCATGTCGACATCATGGATGGCCATTTTGTCCCGAATTTAACGCTCGGACCGCGCGCTCTAGCTGCGATCAATCGATCGACTGATCTATTTCTCGATGTGCATCTGATGATCTACAATCCCTACGATTACATCGAGGTTTTCGCCGCTGCAGGAGCCGATCGAATCACGTTTCATTTTGAGGCGACCGAAGATGTCGAAGATACGATTGCCTTTATCAGAAAATGTGGCTTGAAAGCCGGTTTAGCCTTTCGACCAGAAACCTCTTTTTCGATGGTCGTGAAGTATTTAGACAAATGCGATCTCATTCTCTTGATGACCGTAAGTCCTGGCTTCGGCGGACAAAAATTTATGCCGGAAGTATTGGAAAAGGTGAAGTTAACGCGAGAATTTTGCTCGAAGCATGGTGTCAGACAGAGCGGTGTCACAGCGAAAGCTGGAATGAGAGCCGAGTCTTTCCCCCTTTTCGACATTCAGGTCGATGGCGGAATCAACGCCGAAACGGCGGCGGAATGCATCGCTGCTGGAGCAAACGTATTGGTGAGCGGTGATTATCTATTCAAACAGAGCGATTTAGCAAAAGGAATCCAGACCTTGAAGCGTTCAGTATGATCAAAGGGACCATGAAAAAAGTCGTTGTGATCGGCGGTGGAACTGGAAATTTCGTCGTTTTGAAAGGGCTGAAGAAATATCAGCTCGATCTCACTGCCATCGTCTCGATGGCAGACGATGGGGGAAGCACAGGTATTTTGCGCGATGAGCTGGGCGTTTTACCTCCAGGCGACGTACGGCAATGTTTGGTAGCGCTGTCGAATTCAAGCCGTCTCATGCGCAGTCTCATGAATTACCGATTTGAGAATGGAGGGCTCGGTGGCCACAGCTTTGGCAATTTACTTCTTTCTGCTCTTGAGAAAGTAACGGGTAGCTTTGAAAAAGCGGTTGAAGAGGCAAGTAAGATCCTCAACATCAAAGGAAAGGTGATCCCGGTTACAACTCACCAAGTTCGACTGAAAATGGTATTGAACAACCGAAAGATTTTGGAAGGGGAGAAGGAGATCTATCTCTCGCAAGAAATCGACCAAGGTTATAAGACGATCTATCTGGAACCCTATCCTAAAGTCAATCCACGCGTCATCGATGAAATTTTAAATGCCGATCTTCTCGTGATTGGCCCCGGCGGCCTTCACACTTCGCTCATCCCCAATTTGTTGGTGGAGGGTGTTTGCGATGCGATCCGCAAAAGCGACGCCAAAAAAGTCTTCGTTGTCAATTTAATGAATAGGAAAGGGCAAACTTCGGGATTCACAGCAAAGAATTATCTCTCTGAACTGGTCCGTTATTTAGGTGAGGATATTTTCGATCATATCTTGATCAATAATCAGAAACCCCCCGATGAGCTGATTGAGGTCTATGCCAACGAAGGGGAGCTGGTGCATAATGATTTAGAAGATGGTCGCGTCGTTTTCACCGAATTGCTCGGTGCTCCTGCAGCTGAGATGAAAAAAGACCCACTTAAGCGGAATTTAATCCGCCATGATTCGAAAAAACTCGCAATGGAGTTGATGAAAATTGTTGATCATCTTTGATTTAGACGACACTCTCATCGATACTTCTGGCTGTGTCACGCCTCTCAAGCTCAAAGCGGCGCTGGCTCTCATGATCGGCTTGGAGCGGAGCGACTTTGATCGACAATTGGAAGATCTAATCGCGATCAATAAAAGAGTTTTTAAAACCCCTCACGCTCTGGAAGAATACGGAAAGCGGAATAAAATCGCTCCGGAAGCTGTGGCTCAGGGGATCCAAGCCCTCTATGATCCACTCCCGAGTCAATTTGCCGTTTCCTGTACTCCGAATGCCAAAGAAATATTAAAATACTATAGCTCTCGCTATCCAATCGCCCTTGTAACAGGGGGCCACCCTCCCTTCCAACTCGATAAGCTGAAAAAAGCTGGTATTGAACCTTCAATTTTTAGTAAGATAGCGATCCCCGAAGATTCAGTAAAAAAGCCATTTTATAGCGATTTTGCAAAAGAATTTTCGAAAGACCCCTCACAAGTATGGGTTTGTGGGGACCGGATCCCAATGGATCTTGCGCCGGCACATGAACTCGGTTTTCGGACCGTTCACATGCGCTGGGGACGCGGACTTCAGTTGGGCTTCGAGCCGTGGATCGACTATACGATCACGGAACTAAGCGAACTAAGGAACATTATTCCATGACCACAGCGAACCAGATTTCTCCAGGTATGACGCTCAATATCGACGGAAAGATTTTCCGCGTAGAGTCGAGCGTAAAAGTAACAGTGGCCAAAGGAACCCCCTTTGTCAAAACAAAGCTCCGCAACCTCCTCAATGAAGAGACGATCGAAAAGAACTTTAAACTCGATCAGACCGTCCAGGAAGTTTCGCTCGTTGAGCGACAAATCGAATTCCTCTATCCCGAAGGAAAAGAGTACCTGTTTCTCGATATCGGCAACCTCGAACAAGTGCTTGTTCCAGCTCATATTTTAGGAGATAAGGTTCACTATCTCAAAGAGGGAATCATGGTGAAGGCGATGTTCTACGGCGATACAATCTTCGCTGTCGAATTGCCCCAATTCCTCGAAATCATGGTTGTTAAAACCGACGGAAGCGAAGCTGCTGCCGGATCGAATTCTACGAAAAGCGCTGTTTTAGAAACGGGCGCTAAAATCCATGTCCCGCTTTTTGTTGAGAGCGGCGACGTGATTAAAGTCGATACACATGCCAATGAGTACATTCAGAGGGTCTAACGTGGATTTAGAAGTAGTTAAGCAATTGATGAAAGAGCTCGAGGCGAGCAAGCTGAAGAAGCTGAGCGTCAAAAAAGGGGATTTTGAGATTCACCTCGAAAAAGGTGGAGATGAACACCATGCCCCGATCGCTCCACACAGACATGTCGTCGTAGAAGGACCTGTCTCTGATGTCCCCGCCCATAAAGCTCCAAGCCGTAAAACTGAAGCGGAAGGAACCTATGTGAAATCTCCCATGGTTGGAACCTTCTACTCTTCTCCATCCCCAGACCAACCTCCATTTGTAAAAGTTGGCGACCGAGTCA
The DNA here is from genome assembly GCA_048498835.1 of Chlamydiota bacterium. Classification (GTDB taxonomy): domain Bacteria; phylum Chlamydiota; class Chlamydiia; order Chlamydiales; family SM23-39; genus CAITMJ01. Next base: position 35,929 of record JBEHXF010000011.1, read on the forward strand.
CTGAAAACACGATCGTCTGCATCATTGAAGCGATGAAAGTGATGAATGAAGTGAAAGCTGGCGCTGCTGGCACGGTTGCAGAGATTTTAACCGACAACGGACAGCCGGTCGAATTTGGCTCAAAACTCCTTCGGATTAGCTGAGGCAAACGTGCAGAAGGTTCTTATCGCCAATCGCGGCGAAATCGCTGTCCGCATCATCCGAGCTTGCCACGATCTGGGACTACAGACGGTAGCTCTTTATTCTGAAGCTGACGCTGAAGCGCTCCATGTTCACCTAGCCGACGAAGCCATTTGTATCGGCGAAGCTCCTTCTGCGAAATCCTATTTAAAAATCCCAAACATCATCGCAGCCTGTGAAGTCACGGGCGCCGATGCCGTTCACCCCGGCTATGGCTTTCTCAGTGAAAACGCCGGCTTTGCCTCTATTTGCGAAAGCTCTGGCCTCACCTTTATTGGACCACCATCAAAAGCGATTGCTCTACTTGGAGACAAGGCGATGGCTAAAGCGACTGCGAAAAGCGTTCGCTGCCCCGTTATTCCAGGTTCTGATGGAATTGTCGAAGATGTCGAACAAGGTCTTCAAGAGGCTCGTAAATTCGGTTACCCCATTTTCATCAAAGCCGTAGCAGGTGGCGGTGGAAAAGGGATTCGAATCGCCCATTCAGACGATGATTTCATCCAAAAGTTTACCGCAGCTCAAAACGAAGCTCGCGTCTCTTTCAACAATCCCGACGTCTATCTTGAGAAGATGATCGTCAACCCGCGCCATATCGAAGTGCAGGTCATGGGAGATAAGCATGGCAATTACGTCTATCTCGGTGAGCGAGATTGCACCATTCAGCGCCGCCGTCAAAAATTGATTGAAGAAGCCCCAAGCCCCAAACTCGATGAAACGCTCCGCAAAAAAGTAGGCGAGTGTGCCGTCGCGATTGTCAAAGCGGCGAAATACTCTTCCGTCGGTACTGTCGAATTCCTACTCGACGAAGACAATAATTTCTACTTCATGGAAGTGAATACCCGCATCCAGGTTGAGCACACCGTTACGGAAGAGCTCACCGGCATCGACCTCGTTCAGCAGCAAATCCGCATCGCGCGAGGAGAGAAACTCACTGTGCGCCAAAAAGACATTGTCTTAAGCGGACACGTTTTTGAATTCCGAATCAATGCAGAAAATCCCCAGCACAACTTCGCCCCTTCGCCCGGGCTCTTAGAACATTATCTTCCGCCAGGCGGTCCCCATGTACGCGTCGACAGCGCTTGCTACGGCGGCTACCGGATCCCCCCGAACTACGACTCGATGATTGCGAAGCTCATTGTGAAAGGAAAAAACCGAGAAGAAGCAATTGCCCATGCAAAACGGGCTCTGAAAGAGTTTCATATTGCAGGGGTTCACACCACGATCCCATTCCACCAATACATGCTTGATGACAAGAGGTTTTTGACCCATGATTATACGATCGGTTATATTGACCAGCTTATTGACTCTGGCTGCACCTTTACGAAGTGAACATTTGGATACCAATTTACGACCTCTCATTCCACAAAAAGAGATCGCCGCTAAAATCCAAGAAGTCGCTCAAGAAATCACACAGGAATACAAAAATAAAGATCTCGTCGTCGTCATGGTGATGAAAGGAGCTCTTTGCCTCACTGCGGATCTCATTCGAGCCATTGATTTGCCCCTCGATGTAGAATACGTTCAGTGTTCCAGTTACGGCAGCCGCGGCATCCATCGCGGAGAGCTGAAAGTGATTGGACTTGATCGGATCAACCTCGCCGGACGCGATGTCCTCATCGTCGATGATATCTTCGATACGGGCCACACCATGACAGCCCTGATTGAAACACTCAAAAAACAAGAACCTCGTTCGCTAAAGACTCTTGTCCTTCTTAAAAAAGAGGTGCCCAATACAGTCGGCGCCCGACCTGATTACGTTCTCTTCGACATCGCCAATGAATTTGTCGTTGGATATGGACTTGATTTCAAAGAACAATACCGAAATCTTCCCGGAGTATTTATTTTGGAATGAAAGGGATCATCCTCGCCGGCGGCAGTGGAACTAGGCTCTATCCAGCGACTCTCGCAATCTGCAAGCAACTCTTGCCGATTTACGATAAGCCGATGATCTACTACCCTCTATCCGTTCTCATGCTCGCCGGCATCACAGAGATCCTGATCATCTCAACACCGGAAGACACCCCCCGTTTTGAAAAACTTTTTGGCGACGGATCGCATCTCGGTCTTCATCTTTCTTACATTGTCCAACCCCATCCTGCTGGTCTCGCTCAGGCCTTCATCATCGGAGAATCCTTTATTGGCAAAGACCCAGTCTGTCTGATCCTCGGCGACAATATCTTTTATGGACACGATCTCCCAGCTTTTCTTCAGCAAGGAACTGCTCTCACTGCAGGTGGGCTGATTTTTGGCTATCACGTCAAAGATCCGCAGCGCTACGGCGTAGTCCATTTTGATTCGCAGATGCGCGCCCTTGGTATTGAAGAAAAACCCAAAGTGGCCAAATCACCCTACGCAGTTCCCGGTCTCTATTTTTACGGCCCAGAGGTGATCTCAATTGCTAAATCCCTTCAACCTTCTCCCCGTGGCGAGCTTGAAATTACCGATGTAAATCAAGTCTACCTTCAGCGCGGTCAGCTCACTGTTCAGCTTCTAGGTCGCGGCCATGCCTGGCTCGATACCGGTACCTTCGACGCCTTTCAAAAAGCATCCGCCTTCGTTCAAGCCATTCAAGAAAGACAAGGCATTAAAATCTCCTGTATTGAAGAAATCGCCTACCGAAAAAATTGGATCTCGCGCGATCAACTTCACCAACTCGCCCTCCGCTACAACAACAACGAATACGGCGAATACCTCAAGAGCCTTATTTAAAAAAATATCACCTTCTATTTCTCTTTTTGATTTGCAATCATTTTTTTTCTTTTTCTATACTATCGCCCCAATCCATTTTTGAGGTCTTATGGCGACGAAAATCCATGTTCAACCTACCATCCACACCATCAGTAAAGAAGATGCGTACCGTAACTATTCGCTGAATCATGGCCTTAAAATATCAGGAACCAATCTCACTCAAAAAAGGATTGATCAAATTGCTGCTTTGTATGTTTTGAAGGTGACTGAACAAGAGCTCTACAAAGAGAAACGCAACGATACTGCTGAGAGGCAACAATTTCAGGTAGATTTTGTTGCTAAGGAGTACCATAAGAGATACCTGATGGCAATAAAAATAGCGCAAGGCATAGATCCTTCTTCTCCTATAGCGCTACCAATCATCGAGGAAGCTGCCCGTCAAGCCAAACTCGATCCTCACACATGTTCCGATGAGTCTGTAAATCGCCTGTTGAATCAAATGAGAAAAACGGTCATTGCCTGCGAAAAAGTTTTGGATCTAGCTTTAAGAACATGGAGTATGACGATTGAGCCACTTGCCGAAAAAAAAATCACTCAGGTGATTTTTATGGATCAACAAGGCAAGGCCTATTCTAAACTTGATTAACCCCTGAGTTTTTCACCTAATTTTTTTCCTTCTTCAGGTGAAGAATAGAATCTTGTCGAATGGATGTAGAGCGGAGTTCGACCATGAGGATCTGGTATGTTTAGCTCCTCTGGTGGGAGCTTATTCGCTAATTTTAGACATGTTTTAGCATCTTTGCGAAAAAGAACCGTATGGAGTGGTCTATATCCGTCCCGATCTGGAGTCGTAAGGGCCTCAATCGGGAGCTTCTCAATCAGTGCCAAAGCAACGATCTGTGTGCACGATTCCAACAGATCAGCTTTTAATTCATGATGGGCAAGTCTTTCAATCAAAGCCAAAGCGGAGAGATTGCAGCGATTTTGAACAGATCGTAGAAGAGGAGTATCCCCTTTTTGGTCACGTACAACGAGCTGTCTGTAAGGTAGTTTTTTTATTAGTTCTAAGCCAATTTGATCGCACTTATTCGCTAAAGCCATGAGAAGAAGGGGAGTGCCATCAGCTTTTTGAGTTGCTAATTGTTCTGCAGATAATTTTGAAATCATGACGCACGCCAACTCCTGTTGTCCTGAATAGACGGCATATTCCAAAGGAGAGGTGCCTTCTTTATCTTTTTTGGTTAGCCACACTGCATCGAGTCGATCGATCAGAAGCAAAGCGCAGTTTAGGGAGCGGTTCGAAATCGCTTGATGCAACCAAAAGCAAAGATCGTGAGGAGTATGTGGTATTTTGGGGAGCAGATCTTTCAGTTCAAATTGTTTGTCATTTTTCAACGCCCCACTCAATTCAAGCTCTTGTCTCATCTCATTTGGAACAATTGATGGCTTCAAAACTGGAATGACGACGGAAGCTGGCATAGACAATTCTCGTTAAGAATTTGTTCAATCTTGGCAAAGATAACTAAAAATTTTCAAGAGATTTAGTTTGACGATAGTGCTTTTCAATTCCATCGACAATTTCATTCGGGTCGTCGGTTACCCGAATCAGCTCCAGGTCCGATGGCTTGATATTGCCTTGGGCGAGCACTGTTTCTTTGAGCCAGTCGAGAAGGCCTGACCAATATTTTTTGCCCACTAGATAGACTGGGAAGAATTTGATTTTGCCTGTTTGAATGAGAGTGAGCGCTTCGAAAAACTCATCGAGAGTGCCAAACCCACCCGGAAGGACAACAAAGGCTTGCGCATAGCGGACAAACATCACTTTGCGTACAAAAAAGTAACGAAAGTTCAATTCATATTTGCTGTCGATAAAAGCATTGGGCTTATCTTCGTTGGGTAAGTTGATGCAAAGGCCGCAGGAGCGTCCCTTCGCTCTTTGGGCGCCTCGATTGGCGCTCTCCATCATACCAGGGCCGCCGCCTGTGATGATTCCAAACCCGCGCTGGACGATCTTTTCTGCGATCTCTTCGGTTAAAGTGTAGAAGCTGGGATCTAGAGGTTTCGCATTGCTAGAGCCGAAGATTGCGACAGATGGGCCCAAATGAACCATCGTCTCAAATCCTTCGACAAACTCAGCCATGATTCGAAAGAGGCGCCAAGAATCAAGAGACTGTATTGCCTTGTGAGGCTTTAGATTCTCTTGAGGCGCTTCTTCTCGGTTCACGATAAAAGGCCTTTGGTGAAACTTTTACGAGATTTGCGGCGCAGGGCGATTTTCGCTGTCCGGCCATAAGCCACTTCATGGAGATTTTCAATCGCAATGAAGGCGCTTGGATCTTCCCGCAGGACAATCTCTTTGAGTTCAGCCAGATCGAGGCGCTCTACGATGATGAAGAGAATATCTCGGTCCTCGCCCGTGTACCCGCCTTTCCCTTTGATGAAGGTGAGGCCAAGTCCCAATTCATGCGTGATGATCTTGCTCAATTGATCGGGCTTTGAGCACATGATCAAGACCGATTTCAGCTCTTCCAGACCCGCAATCACGATATCCATCATCTTAAAAGCGACGATGTAGGTCATCAGAGAGCGAAGGGCGATGTGCCAATCGGAGAAAATCCAGCCGTAGCCTGCAAAAATAAAGATGTTGATGAACAAAATCACTTGTCCAACGGTAAATCCCTTCGTCCGATTGATGAGAATGGCGAGGATTTCTGTACCATCCGTGCAACCGCCGTGTCGAATGATCAAACCAGCACCTGCTCCTAACATTGCGCCGCCAATGACGATCGCTTCAAGCGGATCGGCTGCAAAAGAGGGGAGGTGATCGAGTACTTTTAAGAAAAATGCGAAAAATACGATCGCCGCCAACATGTGAAGTACAAAGGAGTGGCGAATGTAGCGCCAGGCTAAAAAGACAAAGGGGATATTGAGCAAAATGAGATAAAGAGAGATGTATTGGACGCCATATAACCTTCCCAAGATCAGCGAAATACCAATGACGCCACCGTCGATCAACTCATTTGGAATGAGGAAAATTTGGATGGCCATCGCCGCAAAAAAGGCTCCTACCGCCATCCCTAGATAGCTGACTAGGTGGGAGAGGATCCGTTTCCGCAATGGGAGTGTTTGAACCATGATTTAGAGAATACTGGGAGGATAAAAGTTTGTACAGCGCAAAAAAATGCGCGGGAGACGGGGCTCGAACCCGCAACTTCCGCCGTGACAGGGCGGCGCTCTAACCAATTGAACTACTCCCGCAATCATTAAATTGCGTACTAAAGCGTTGGGCGCAACAGGACTCGAACCTATGACCACCTGTGTGTAAGACAGGCGCTCTACCAACTGAGCTATACGCCCAAAAACGATCACCGATCTTATTCAAAATCAGCATTTTTCACAAGAAAATTGGTTTTTTTGGTTAAATTGCTCATATGCAGCCCCTCTTATTAAAACTTTCCCGCTACATTCCAAACCTAGTCGAAGACCTCGTTTACGCAACCCCTCGAAACTTTACTGGCGTTGCCGTCTATCCTCCGTCAGCAGTTGCCTACCTCCAACCTGAAGCGGCGCATAGACTAGCCCTAGCGCAAAAAATTTTAGAGCGCCAACACCTCTCACTTAAAGTTTTGGATGCTTATCGTCCTCAAACGATTCAAAAATTATTTTGGCAAATTTGTCCAGATCCCCGTTACGTGGCCGACCCAGCTATTGGATCTAAGCATAGCCGAGCAATGGCGGTCGACGTAACCCTTCTTGACTCCCGCGGCCATGAGCTTGCTATGCCTACTCCCTTTGACGAATTCTCTGAGAGGGCCAGTCACACCTTTCAGCCACCCGAACCTAACCACGCCGAAAATAGAGCTATTTTACGAGAAGCGATGATGATGGCCGGCTTTATTCCCTATGAAGGAGAGTGGTGGCATTATGACGCCCCGAATTGGGAATCTCATCCGCTTCTCGATCTATCTTTTGAACAATTGGAAACTCTATGAGATATATCATCGCTTTTTTTCTCCTCACTTCTTGCGCCCCTTCCTCCTGGGATGATTTAAGGGCCGAAGGGGAGGCTGAAACGAGAAAACTGGCTCATCTACTCCATGATATCGACACAAAGGATGAACTTTCCAAGCAACTACCTGCTATCCGAAAAAGTTATTTGCGCCTTGCTGAATTGATTCAAGCGGTGCGGAAAATGGAAGAGAAAACGACAATGCCCGAACTTTCAGAACCCTCCGAGGCAAGTGACGCTCTTTTTGCGGAGCTGGCTCGATTATATGAGATGCCGGGTTGTCGCGAGATGATTGAAGAGGCGCAAGTCGAGGCGATTCGCCGCCTTACAAATTAAACTTCTCTTCGACATAGCGGTGGCTGTCTAACACGCTTCGGTCGGTCATTTCACCCACATGGATGGGAACGGCCGTGATATAGCCTTGTTCAAGCAACACTACATCGCTCTCCACATGCTCTTCGCCAGCCGAGGCCCATTTACCGCCGAGCCAATAGTAATGTTTCCCTTCCGGGTGAGTCCGCTTATCGGGAGATTCTACCCATCGACCGCGCCCTTGTCTGGCCAGTTTAAAACCCCGAATTCCATCTTTTGTGTTAAAGGGGAAATTCACATTTAAAAAAGAGCCATGAGGGAGTGGATGTTCTAAAATATAGCGGATGAGCGGGAAGAAATAGGCTTTTGTAACTGAGAGAGGGGGGGCGTCGAAATCACAAAATGAAAAAGCAATTCCCGGGATATCCTTGTAGGCCCCTTCAATGACACCGCCAATCGTTCCGCTATACAAAACGGTTCGCCCTGAATTCGATCCGCGGTTCACGCCGGAGATCACCATATCGGGCTTTCGATCTAAAACGACACTCAGCGCCATCTTCACGCAGTCAGCAGGAGTTCCGTTGATGCTCCAGGCGGGAGTCTCTTTTTCCCAATAAACTGGATGAACTTCCAAAGGTTTGGTCCAAGTGATCGAAGCGCCACTGCCGGATCGCTCTCGATGAGGAGCTATGATGGCAACATCCGCAAATTCGTGAACCGCTTCCCACAAGTGTCTAATTCCAGGAGCGTGGATACCGTCGTCGTTTGTGATTAAAAGAAAAGGGCGTTTCATGTTTTCCTCAAGGCTCAACAGATAAGGTAAGCCGCTTACGCGCTAGGTAAGAGACGAGCTCAATGGCTATGATACTCAAAACGAATCCAGCAATTAAAGAGGGAACTGTTTTATCAAAAGCTGGCCAAATCGCCGCTGTTAATCCACCGACCAAAATGCCTGCGAATGCGCCGTATTTATTGATGTTTTTAACATAGAGCGATAAGAGGAGCAGCGGGCCAAACGAAGCGCCGAGTCCTGACCAGGAATATAAAACCAGTTGATAGATCGTCGAAATTTTAAAATAGGCGATCGAGAATGCAACCAGCGAAATCAAAACTACACTGATCCGCGATACGCGTAGCAGCTCTACAGGCGTCGCTTCTTTTCGGAAAAACTTTTTGTAAAAATCTTCCGATAAATTGGAGGCGACAACGAGGATTTGCGCCGCCATGACATTCGTCGTCGCAGCTAAAATCGCGCACAAGACAAGACCTGCAAAAAATGGAGCAAGAGTCGTCTTCACAATATTCAAGATGACCTGTTGCGTGTCCGCCAAACCATGGGGGAAAACGTAAATGCCGATCATCCCCACCATTGTCGCTGCAGTCAGGGCGATTGTCTGCCAGCTAATTCCTACATATTTGGCCTTCGCCATATCGGACACCTGCCGAATTCCCATAAACTTCGTGATGATATGCGGCTGTCCAAAATATCCCAAACCCCAACCGGCTGCAGTTGAGAAAATTTGCCACATAGTATGGGCAGAAAAATCGGGGAAAAGCGAAGTAGATAGATTTTTGTCGGCCGCTGCTTTCATTACAGGGGCAAGGCCTCCGATTTGAATCAACAGGTAAGCCGGAATAAATACGATCACTCCCAACAGGAAAAAACCCTGGAAGAGATCGATATAAGCGATCGTTCGATAGCCACCTGCAAATACGTACACCACAACAATTGCAAGGCCAATCGAAATGCCGATTAAGTAATTCAGATTAAAGAGTGACTCAACTAAAACGCCAAGACCGACTAAACCAGAGGAAATGTAGAAGGTGAAAAATAGTACCGACATCGCTCCAGAAATGAAACGGAGGCTGCCAGAGGAATCGGCGAAGCGATTTTCAAAATAGGAGCTCAGAGTCAAGCTATTGGATTGCTCGGTTATAGTTCGGATGCGAGGAGCGATAAATTGCCAGTTCAAGAACATAAAAACGGTCAACCCGATCGCTGCCCAAGCAGAGAAAAGACCCTCGCTATAAATCAGGGCCGGATAACCCAAAAAGAGCCAGCTACTCATGTCCGAGGCATGCGCAGACAACGCTGTCAGCCAAAAATTAAGCGACCGATTACCAATGAGAAAATCGGTGTCGGACTTTTGCTTTTTGACCGATAAACCAGCGATCAACAGCAAAACGGCGAAGTAACCGAAAAAAGTGGCCACTTCCAAGAACATCGAACCCGCAGCAATTAGAAAACTCATACTTTGGTGGATACCACTCTCAGTTTATCTACTCAAGAACTTTTAAGGAGTGGCCGCTTTATCAGAACCATAGAGGAGGCCAGCTTTAGCCAAATTTCCCCGTACATGAGGGAAATGGACCTCGATCTGACGCAAGAGATCTTCGACCGATTTTCTCTTAGAATTTTGGCCGACCGGACATTGGCAGGTGATCCGAGCAAATCCATATTGCTTTGCAAACGTCCGAATCGACTCTTCCGCAATGTAGATGAGAGGTCGAATGATCGTAACGCCATAATCGCGCATGTGTACTTTGGGTAAATTGGCCGCGAATTCAGCCTTATGCAGCAAATTCAATAAAAGCGTCTGCGCACTATCATCTCGGTGGTGACCGAATGCAATTGTCGTAGCGCCGACTTCTTTAGCTGCATTGAAGATCAACCGCCTTCTTTCCCTTGAGCAGCTATAGCACTCCAAATCTTCCCGTTTTTGTTTGGAGGTACAAGCGATGTACTCTACACCCAATTCTCGGCAAATCGCCCTCACAAATTCACCGCTGACACCGGCGCCGCAACTAAATTCTCCATCGACGTGAATGCCATACAGATCAAACATCGGAAAGCCCCGCCCTCTTAAGCTGTGCAAGATAAACAGCAGCGTAAGAGAGTCCTTGCCGCCGCTCAAGGCGACAGCCACTTTCTCTATCCCTTTATCCAAGAGAGAAAAATCGTAGATCGCTTTGCGAATGCAGCTTTCCAGCTCTTTGCCAAGAGCGGTCCAGGGAGGCTTTGCAACGGGGATGAGTTGATTCATAAGAGCTTGATAGTTTACTCCCTGAAGACTTGCCCCGTCAACCCCTGAGAGTTCCCATGGACTTTAACCCTCAGCCGTGGTAAAATCGAAGCCACTTAAAATAAAGACCTAAGACATGAAAAAATGTGGACGAAATGACCCGTGCCCGTGTGGTTCTGGGAAAAAATTTAAAAAATGTTGTGAGAGTACGATGATCGGAGGCCGATTCAAGGCTACGAAAGTCGAGACATCCAACATTCCTCTGGTCTCTCGCATGACAGGCCTTTTTCACAACCGCGTCGCTTCAACACCAGTCGAGTCGACGAAGGTAATCCACGCTTCTGCTCCCGTAGCCGCAGCCCCATCTGAACCACTATCTGACGTAAAAGCTAGCGGGTAAAGGGGATATTTGTTATCTTAGCTGCATTCTATTTGCTGGCGTAGCTCAATTGGTAGAGCGCCCGACTTGTAATCGGATGGTTGAGGGTTCAATTCCTTTCGCCAGCAATTTCTGGGGGTGTCGCATAGCGGCAATTGCAAGGGACTGTAAATCCCTCATCTTCGGATTTCGGCGGTTCGAGTCCGCCCGCCCCCAAAAAACGACCTCGCCTTTGGCGAGGTTTTTTCGTTTTTGGAATCGCGGCGCGCGCTTCAATTACGTGCACTTCGCCGGG
>JBEHXF010000012.1:0-45381 GCA_048498835.1 Chlamydiota bacterium
TATCACAGAGGGTTAGGACGTCTGATAGGCCGTCTGAGCAGAGGAAAAAGAGATCGCCCGGTTCGAAGGCGGCAACGGCAATTTCAGGGTTCGCCTTGCGGGTGGTTCCGATCGCGCGGGTAATGACATTTTTGTAGGGAAAGGGGGTTGCGCACTCTTCAGCGACTCGGCCCAGAGAGAGCCAACGGGCAAACAGGGAGTGATCGCGGGTGAGGAGATCGAGCTTGCCTTTGCGAAAGCGGTAGATTCGGCTATCACCCACATGGGCATAAATGACCGCGTCTTGTACCCAAAGAAGACAGCAAAGAGTCGTACCCATGCCAGAGAGAGTTTGCGATTCTCGGCCGAGCTCATAGACTCTTCGATTAGCTTTTTCGATGGCTGTTCTTAGGGCGATGACTAGGTCTGGGCAGCTTTTTAAAGGTTGTTGGACAAGAGCTCGGACAGAGGTGCAAAGATTTTCGACTGTCTCTCTTGCTGCTACCTCGCCCGCTTGATGACCGCCCATGCCGTCGGCGAGAGCGAAAAAGCCGATCTGGGGGAGCGCGACCCACACATCCTCGTTATTCGGTCTGGTCAAACCGACATCAGAGAGGCCGAAAGTGGTGAGCTCAAGATTGGCCATCATAAGAGAATCTAATCATCCTCTCTCATAGAGCACCTCGGGGCACGCCGCCAAGAAAGTAGAGATTCAACACGCTGATTCCATTGAAAAGGGCATGGAGGGCAATGGAGGCGAACAGAGATTGTTGCCGTTCGTAGAGGTAGCCAAGAAACAGGGCAAGAGAGAAAAGAGAGCCGACAATAGGGATATTACTCAACCCTTGCTCGGGCGAAAAGTGGAAGAAAGAAAAGCAAAGTGAGGTGATGAGAATCGCTTGATGAGGACCGAGATGTTTGCGAATAAAACTTTGGAGGAATCCGCGAAAGAGAAGTTCTTCAACGAGGGGCGCCAAGATGACAATCGTCAAGATTGCCATGAAAAAATAAAAGGGCTGGGCAAAGGTCATCTTCACAAAATATACCGCCACTTGATCGGGAAGAGATGTGACGTTGAAGACATAGTATACAAGGAGGTCGAGAAATTGGCTCATCGCTAACACGACGGGAAAGGCGATGCACCATGTTAGGGCTGCAAACTTGAGATCATCGAAGTAGGGTTGTGTGGCGCGATTAGAGCGCCAGATGGCCATTCGTGTTGGGTATGATAAGCTTCGCCACAAAATAGCAAGGCCGATGAAGATCGAAACTGAACTTAAAAAGCTTATCCAAGAGAGAAGAGCGAGTTGAGTCCATGATTCAGAAGCTCGGTAGAGAAGGGGAGCTAAGATGCGCGGAAAATAAATGGCGAGGCCAAAGTAAATGCCGTAAGCCCCGATCACATGCCAAAAGGAAAGGTCGGGCCGCCATTCGCCATCGTCTAGTGGTTTGAAAAATCCATTTTTAGAAGCGAGCCATAAAATAACAGCGGAAATCGCTGTAAAAATAATGGCTCCCCATAGCTCAGAGGCAACATTGATCATCGGCTTTTAGCCAGCATGATGTAATCAGTTACGCGAGCGGAAATTTCTTGCACGAGTTGAGTGTGAGCAATTCCCATTGGCGATTTGCGATAGTCATCTGTTCCCCAGACAACTTGGCTATAGTCGGTTGGGAGTAGCGTTTTGGGAATGAAGTAAGAGTCTCGCACCATCTCTTGTAAGACGATCTTAGGCGATGCGCCGCGGAGATCGACCACACGAACACGTACGGCTGTATTGAGGTTGTTCGAATATTCTTGGAGCGACACGTTTTTAGGAATTTTTTTTCCTTTTGTCTCTGGAACTGTTTCGTGCTCTACTAGCTCCAAGAAAACGACGAACTCTTGATTGTTAAATTCTCTTTTTGCCCAGGAAAGATCGTTTCCGAAAGGGTTTTCTGCAAAAGCATATTCATCTTTGGAATTAACAAAGATTAAGCCAGAATTAGTGACTTGGTTCACGACCATGGATGTGAGTTCTTCGGAAATGCTCCAAGGGGCGTCAAATGAAGTCGTATCGATCATCGAAGCGATGGCGACAACCGGTTTTGCACGACCATCTTCGTGATAACGGGTCATTTCTTCGCCGCTTTTGCAACAGCAAGCGCCCAACAGTAAAGAGAGCATTAAGATAGGGAGTTTTCTCATGCCAATTCCTCCGCAAAGTTCTTTTCGACTATAGCAATGAATCATTTAAATGGAAAGTCCTGAATTATCTACTGCGACAAGGGCAGAATAAGGCTCCATGATGATTTGATTCTTTAGCTTGGGTCCCGCCTCATTAAAATAACGTTTCTTCCATCCATCGAAAGTGTTCACGATTAGTTGGTAGTCCGAAGAGGGGAGAGTGACTTCAAGTGGGTGTTCACCAGAATGGAAAGCGATATAAAAAGGCTTCAGAGAGTAGGCCACAAAATGGGAATGTGCGCTCCAGTCGGCTTTGTAGGGCTCTTTTCCATGCCATTGAATATCTTCGTCATTGAGAAAACGGTTGAAGTGAAAGCAAGTATGCCTTTTTCGAAACGCGATCAGCTCTTGCACAAACTCGAAAATATCGGCCCGCTCTTTCCATTCTTTCCACAGAAACCAATTGAGCTCGTTATCTTGAACATACGGGTTGTTATTGCCCTTGCGCGTGTGGCCATATTCGTCGCCCATGAGCAGCATCGGTATTCCTTGTGATAAAAAGAGAGTGAGAAAAAAATTTCTCATTTGCCTTTCGCGTAAACTTAAAATCGCTGAATCGTTCGTGGGACCCTCAACTCCGCAATTCCAGCTGTCATTAAGCGGATTTCCATCTAGATTTTGTTCACCGTTATCCCAATTGTGCTTTTCTTCATAACTGACGAGATCGCGGAGCGAGTATCCATCATGTGCGGTGATAAAATTGATGCTCGCTGCCGGCGTATGTGCTCCATGATAAATGAATTCTGAACCGCACAGAGCGGAAGCGAAAGAACCGGCTTTGCCCGGCGTTCCTTTGATGAATCTGCGAACGATATCGCGATAGCGTCCGTTCCATTCGGACCAAGCTCCCCATTTTGGGAAAGTGCCGACTTGGTATAGTCCAACAGCGTCCCAGGCTTCAGCGATTAGCTTTTTATCTTTTAAAGAGGGATCGTTTTGGATGTCGAGAAGGAGCGGAGGATGATCCATCGGGTGGGTATCAGGTCCGCGGGTTAGGATAGAAGCTAAGTCAAACCGGAAACCGTCGACGTGCATTTCTTCTGCCCAAAAACGGAGGCTCGCCAAGATGAGTTCACGGACGATGGGATGATTGGCATTGATTGTATTGTAGCAACCGCTAAAATCGCGATATTCTCCATTTCGATCGACGAAATAATAGGTCTGGTTGTCGATTCCTTTCCATGAGATTGCTGGCTCTTCTTTTTTTCCTTCGCCCGTGTGGTTATAGACTACATCGAGAATCACTTCGATCTTATTTTTGTGTAGTTCACGGACCATTTCTTTGAATTCTTGAATGGCTTCTTGAGTTGCATAACTCCGCTTTAGCGCGAAAAAAGAGAGGGGATTGTATCCCCAATAATTCACCAGTGGCGCTTTGCTTGTTTCGTCAAATTCAAAAATAGGGAGGAGTTCAATGGCATTGACGCCCAGTTGTTTCAAATAGGGGATTTTTTCGATGATGCCGCGGTAAGTGCCAGGAGCTTTTGTCTGACTAGAGGGATCAATCGTAAAACCGCGAACGTGCATTTCATAGATGATGAGATCTTGTTTGGGAATATTGGGAGGAGAGGTCTCATGCCAATCGAAGGGTGGCGGGGTAAAAAAGGGAGCTTTAAATGGGGCATGGCTGTGCCCCCAAGTGGGAGAGGAGGCGAGAATTTTTGCGTAAGGGTCAGTCAACCATCTCGTAGGATCAAAACCATCTTCTTTGGCTCCTTCGCATTGAAATGCATAGAGTGCATCAGGAGGAATATTTCGCAGCGCGATGTGCCAAATATCTGCAGATTGTTCTAATGGGATAATCGCTTTTGGCTTTTGATTATTAGGTGCAAAAATGCCGACCGATACTCTTTCTGCATGAGCCGAATAAAGGGCCAGGTTCCAACCATCTTTTGTCTTGGAAAGTCCTAAGGGAGCCGGTGAGCCAGAAGTATGTTCTATCATCATGGATTAACTTAAGAGTAAATATTTATTTTAATCAACTGATTCCGTTGATTTTAATGTTTAGATGAAGTAAAATATTTACGAACGAATATGTCTTAAGTAGAACTTGTTAGGCTTTGCGCTCGGGGACATTTTGCTTGCCAGCTAAGAAGCAAAGTTTTATACCAGACAGTGCGATTTATTGATTTTTGATATTTCGAAAGGAATCGAAGGCGATTTGCACCGACCCTTTCAACAGCTACTTTTTTTTAATCCATATTAGGAGGAACCAATGTCCTTTGAGAACGCCAAGGCCAACCTGCGTGAGTTTGGCAAGGAGTTAAATCTAGAGGCGCTCGATTTTGACGAGAACAACACCTGTATTCTCGGAATCGACAACACCTTTTCCCTACACATCACCTATGAACCGAATTCAGACCGACTATACCTCTACTCTCCCATCCTCGACGGCCTTCCTAAGGATGATAGAATCCGCCTGAAACTGTTCGAGCGCCTTCTTGAAGGTTCGATGCTCGGCGGTCAAATGGCTGGCGGCGGTATTGGCGTAGCTCCGAAAGAAGAACTCATTTTGATGCACTGCGTAATTGATATGGGCTTGGGCGTTGATGCTTCAGCTTTGCGCCGTTTTGCACCTCTTTTCGTCGAGACAGTGGAAAAGTGGCGTGAGATGGTTGGTAAGATTTGCGCTGGTGAAGATCCAGGGCCATTCCAATTCCCAACACCACAGGGCGCTCCGCAGCAATTCGGCGGTCCAAAACCCGGTGAACGTTACATCAAGATTTAATTCTTATAGTTTTGAGGCGGCCTCTGCCGCCTCAACCCACTCTCGATTATTCTCTTCTATCCCTTTTTGAATCAGCTTCACGCTTGACATAACGGTGGAATGGTCACGTCCAAAAAACTTGCCGATAGCTTGAAAGGGCATATTGAGTTTTTGACGACAGACGTACATCGCAATTTGTCTGGGCAAAGCAAATTCGCGAGCTTGAGATTTGCCGATGAGATCCTCTGTTGTAATCCCAAAATGGGTACTCAGTGCTTTTACAATTCGCTCTGGTGTCACCGCGCGGACGGCTTCGGTTTTTAACAAATCTCCTAATATTTTCTCTGCTACAGCCACACTGACTGGCTGGGTGCTCGTCCCTCGAACAGCGAGCGCTTGCAGGGCTAGAATGGGATCAGTTGGAAATTTGACAATGAGAAATGCTAAGAGAGGTTCGTCGAGGGGAATGTTCCATGCTTTTGCTTTGAGCCGAATCACCTCTTCAATCGGAGCTTTATCAAGGCCTAAAGAAATGCCCCATTCAAATCGAGAGATGAGACGAGGCTCAATTTCTTGTATTTTAGAGGGGGGGAGCTGACTGGTCAATACGATCTGTTTTCCTGCTGTGTGAAGAGCATTAAACGTATGAAAAAATTCCTCTTGCGTGGCAGCCCTGCCGGCCAAATGATCGATGTCATCGACTAAGAGTACATCGATTTCTCGATAGACCGTTCGAAATTCTAACATCCGGCTTCCTCGGATCGCTTGCACCACGTGTTCGGTAAAGGTATCTGCTTTTACATAAAATACTTTTTTGCCGAGCTTAGAGAGGGCTTCAGCTGTACCCATAAGTAAATGGGTTTTTCCAGAAGCTTTCGGGCCGAAAAGAAAGATCGGGTTGAAGAGAGCTGTCCCTTTTTTGACCCATTCCCGAATCAATTTAGAGGCGATTTGATTTCCTAAATGTTCACAAAAGTTGGAGAGGAGACAAACCGGTTCAATGAGATCTGATTGGATCTTTAGTTCGTTAGACGGATAAGAATTGAGTTTTTTTTCCCGCGATCCAGACTCTAAATGAACCCGGATCGGACGGTGGTTTTCATTGAAAAGGCCCTGTTTGATGCGAGGGCGGACATGTTCTTCAAACCAACCAGCGACCATTGGGTCGTTGGCTTCCAGATAAAGGTTAGCGGCGTCAAAACGGAGAATCCGGAGCGGGCGGAGCCAGCGTGCTACGGGATCTGCCCCGATCTCTCGTTCAAGAGTAGTGAGAAACTGCTCCCACGCCTTCACATCAGTTCGCCTTCGCTTGCACTTTAGCCATCAACATCTTTTGTTGCACGATGCCGAGCAGGGTAGAGAACATGAAGTAGATGTTCAAACCGGAAGGGAAACTGTAGAACATGACGGTGAATAAAATCGCCATCATGGGTCCCATCATTTTTTGCTGTTTTTCAGCATCGGTGAGTTGTGATGGATCTTTTGGGGTTTTTTGGGTCATTTTCCCCTGAATGTACATCACAAGTCCCGTCAGGATGGGAAGGAGATGGAATTCATTGCCGATGAGCCAAATCGGTTGTCCCCAGCTAAACAATACATCTGGGGCAGCCAAATCGTCGATCCATCCGGGAATAAAGGGAGCTCCTCTTAAAGGGAAACTCGACTTCAACATGTAGAACATCCCGATCAAGAAGGGCATTTGCAAGAGCATCGGCAGGCAGCCGCTGAACGGATTGACGCCCGCTTCGCGGTAGAGATTCATCGTCTCCATCTGCACTTTTCGAGGATCTTTTTTGTTTCTCTCTTGGATCGCCTTGAGTCTTGGAGCTAATTCTTGCATCTTCAGCGTAGAGCGGATGGACCAGTTATTGAGCGGGTACATCATCGCTCTCAACGCAATGGTGAGTAAGATAATCGAAGCGGCCCAGGAACGGGTAATTGCAAAGAACAGCTGCATTAAGAAGAAGAGGAACTTCGCAAAGGGCTGAGAAATAAACGAGAGCCAGCCTTGAATGGAAATCGCGAGATTGTATTCTGGGTTGTAATTTTTGGATGGATCTTCATAAAGATCATCTAACTTTTTCAATAACGAATCGTCATAAGGGCCAGCAAAGACGCGGAATTTCATCGTTCCAGTCTTTAACGGCAATAGGGTTGCATAGGCAGGATATTTCGCGGGTGGATACATCTGATAAGCAGAGTCGATTAAACTGAGGCGTGTGGGGACCAGATTGCCATCCACTTTTTCGACTCGATACCCCTCGCCAATTGGATCTAATGGATCGACAATCAGTCCCAAGAAGCCGTTGCAATTGCTGACCCAGAATGGATTGATCCCCAATTCTGTTTTCCCTTTCTCATCGGGAAGCGAAATCTCATCCACTTCGGCGCCATTTGGCTTTTTAACCTGGTATTTCAACTGAGGTGCGTAAGAGCCGCCCACCAATTCTGCGTCAGGTATTCCGGATGTGAGCCAAAGGCCGCTGGCGTCGCCATCCACGCGGATTTCCAACTCAAAACAGTAGGGACCGTTTCTCTCAGCAGGGATCGTGTAGGTCTTAACAATTCGTCTTGAGCCAGTCGATGTTTCAAATTGGATGCGGTTCGGTCCGAAATCAACTACTCGGTAAGAAGCATTGGCCAGATCACCTACTTCACTCACGATATTCAATGCATAAAATTGCGCAGGCACGCTAGTTCTTTGCGTCCCGTCAGCATTGAAGATCGGGCGGCGAAGGAGGGGATAGTAACCGCCAAGCGATCCTTCATTCTGATTGACCTCGTTTCCTCCGACCATCGCATGATACGGATAGACAGGGAAATGGGCATTTTGTGGAGATTGCGCAAGGATTTGCCGATCTGCGTTGATCTCTTTTACAATGCTCTTTGAATCTTTTGAAGTTTGGAGAGGCAAGTTAATCTCAGCTAAGCTTCCACCCTGCGTTGTGAAAACCAATTGCTGGTATTCGTTTTCAATCACATAAAACGTTTCGCTTCGGTCTCTCGTCTGCGCTAATTGCACCGATGGCTGTTGCACCACCATCTTCAGCTTCTCATAGTCGCCGAATCGCTTCACTCTGCGAGCGGATGGATCATACACCCCGACCGGCTGATAACCATCTGCCGTTCTCACAAAAGCCAACGCCGTTCCATCGACATA
This sequence comes from Chlamydiota bacterium, assembly GCA_048498835.1. Taxonomy (GTDB): domain Bacteria; phylum Chlamydiota; class Chlamydiia; order Chlamydiales; family SM23-39; genus CAITMJ01. The sequence continues at coordinate 8,074 of JBEHXF010000012.1, forward strand.
AGCATACGGAAGGGCGCAATCATTGCCGCGCTGCTCTCCCAGCGTCACTTGAATACCATCATTCAAAACAACGAGCTGTAAGTCGGTCGGCTGATCTACCGGCAGAGCTGGCAATTCCAGAGCTTTCGCGCTTTCTGCGGCGAAGAACACAGGATCGTTTGCCTTTGCTGGCTGCGCCGTCAAATTCACAACTTCAAATGTATTTCCGCTGGCCAAATATAATTTTGATGGGATCTTTGCTTCCCAAGCGATTGCTACTACATGCTTACCAACGCGGATGCCTTGGCCGGCCTTTTCGCGTCCTAAAGGATCTTTATAGAGATCGACGAGGGTGAAATCAGTCGCGACAGCGGTCCGCGCAACTCGATCTCTTTCGAGCGCCTGTTTTTTCTCTAAATTTTGGAGCTGCGCTGCCTGTTCATAGGCCTGTTTTTCTCTGGCTCGCCACCAGTCAAAACCACTGTGGAGTCCGAAGAAAGCTAAACTGACGCAAACCACAAACAAAATCGAGCGCTTATCCATTTCAATCCCAAAAAATTGCTAAGCGACCAAACTTATCAGATTTCGAATAAGGTGTCCATGCAAGAAAGACACCTGAAAATACCGACTCGAGCCCACAGAAAAAAGAAATAACAAAGATCCGGCGAAACGCCGGGCAGGATCGCCGCAAACGCGGCGACAGGATGGGCAGGGATGCCTTTGCCATTCCCAAATAAATCAAACACCGAGAGCACCGAGACGGGGAAGCCCCGCACCCTAAAAGAAGAGAAATAACAAAGATCCGGCGAAACGCCGGGCAGGATCGCCGCAAACGCGGCGACAGGATAGCGGAGGGAAGCCCTCCGCACCTCCCCCAAAAAGATTTAACGCAGAGGCCGCAAAGCCAGGAGAGGACGCTGGACCCCAAAAATTAGTAGGGCGGACTGGAAATTATTGTATCGAGTGGATTAAAATGCCCCCCATTTTTGATAGGGAGCTGTTATGCCACGGATCGAATACACCCAGCCGATGACTGAATTTTTCGGATCAAACTGTAACTTAAAAAAGCCTCTTACTTATGACCAGATTCTCAATATCTGGTCAAATGATAGAGGTTTTTTTGAACCTAGGCATCTTAAGGAGGACCGGCAGCTCCCGGATTATTTGTTTGGTTGCGCCTGTATTTCCTGCTATCCATGCAAGCTTGCGGAACGGCATTGCGTGGCGGCTTGTCAACCCAGCGGTTTAGTTGAGAAAGTTGCTCATGTTGCTACAGCTTGTTTAGAGGCTATTCCGTTGGTTGGTTCTTGCGTAGCTTCTTGTGATAGAAGATTGAATGCGCGAAATGCGTATGAAGAGGCCTCTTCTTATCTGAATGTTTCTACATTGCCTGAATTTCCAGAAACGATTTTAGATCGTTTTGAAAAAAGAGGCCCTCGCGATTATTGGAATATTTCAACAGAATACTGGATATACTTGAAGGGTATTCGAGATCGAATGACGGCTCCCATCATGAAAGGAAAGGATGAGAAAGGACAGTCGGTTATTATGATTCGGCGTCCTCATATAGCTTGCACGTCTTTTCTTATGGGAATAACCAGTGCTGAAGAGGGATTCTCCCTCGATCTTTTTTATGAAGATGGGCTATCTGTCTTTGTGGGACCTCGTCGCAGTGCTCAGGTATATGAAACTTCATCTGCAGACATTCGCTATGTGCCAGCAAAGGAATCAATTTTTGCCATTTCTAATGGCTTAAAAGATTTTTTAGAACATCACCAAAATGAAAATATTGCACAGCAGGTTATTCCTGATGCAGCCGACGCCTTAATGGAGTATGTAGGCCCTCCTAGAATTGGGATGTCATGAACCGGATCGAATACACTCAGCCGACGAATCAAGTTTGGAATATTGCAAGCGAGTCGGGAGGGAATTTGTCTCCGGATCAGATCAAGAGTATTTGGCGACAAAAGCAGCAGAGCCAACTCTGGGATCCACTGGCGGATCGGGAGCCGACAAAGTTTTTAGAGGCCGCTGGGTGCTTTCCCTGTTATCCTTGGACGCTTGCGGGACGACATCGTGTGGCTGCCTGCCAAGCGAGCGGTACAGTAGAGAAAATTAAACACGCAACCTGGGCTTGTTTGGAGTGTTTGCCGGGAATTAATTGTTGTGTAGCTCCCCTCGATCGGAAGCGGAATGTTCAAAATGCTTTTGATGCCGTTTCTGAATATATCAAACATCCTGTTCCAGAATTTCCCTTTCCAATTAATAAAAAAGTTCCTCGACTTATGACGATTGATGGGCAAATGACTCATCCGATCATGATGGGAAAGGATGAGCAGGGAAAGCGGGTTATCTTAATTAAGCGTCCTCATGAAACGCATGTTCAATTCCCTTTTGCAAATCAGTCCTATCCAGCTCTTCGTGAAGAGGGGGAGACATTAGAACTCTTTTTCGAGGATGGGTTAACTCTCTTTATTGCCCCGCCAGGTATTTATACAGAATACGATACCAATCGAGAAAAAATCCGTTACTTATCAGCGAAGGATACGGTTTTTTTACTTTCGCCAGGTTTAGAGGGATTTCTCTTAAATCATGACCCGACTACTCGTCTTGAAGTTAGAGAAGCATTGGCATACACGGACCCGAGCATCACCAATATATAATCTCCGCATCTTTGCGTTTAATTTTTTCAATCTAGCGAGCCATCTCGGTGTTTAAAAAGGGGAGGTGCGGAGGGCATCCCTCCGCTTGTTCTCGCTGCGGGGCGGCGATTATTGCTCGCGGGCTTGGAGCTTGGCTTCGAGCGCGGTGACGAATTGGGCGAAGGCCTCGGTCGAGCGGAGATTTTCCAGCCACTCGTCTTCAAGGAGGTCTTCGAGGGTCGGGAGCGCACGAGCGTTTAGGGCTTGGTGGATGAGCGCCATCGATTCTTGGGTTTGGCCGAGAATGGAGTAGAGGCAGGCGAGGTGGTAGTGGGCATTGGGGTTGCCGAGCTGTCCTGCGCGAGAGATTTTTTGCTCTGCATCGAGGTAGAGCTGATCCATAAACTCGGTGTCGATGGTGTGATGCGCGAGGTGGATGAGGCAAAGACCCCATTCGAGCCAAAGCGTGTCATTCTCTTCATCTTGGCGAGCTGCGAGACGGAAAGAGTGAAGCGCCCGCTTGTAGTATTCCGAGTCGCCAGAAAGGTGAGCGAGCTGAGTGGTGCAAAGGGCAATTCGGAGGTGAATTTTTGGATAGTCTGGATCGATGAGGAGAACATGCGAGAAGATTTCGATCGCTCGGACGAGATCTTTCTCTTCTGTCGTGTAATCTCCTTTCCATTCGAGCGCAGAGGCGTACTCAAAGAGCCATTCAGGATGGTGGAGGAGGGCGCCACGATGGTTTTGCAGCAGTGTTTCAAAGAGCGTAATCGCCTGCTCAAGAGCTGCGAGATCATCGATCGCTTCGCTGTAGTGAAGGTAGGCTGAGGCGGTGTCGTAGGTGAGAGCGGGGCAAGATGGCTTGAGGTCCATCGCTTTCGATAGGAAGCGAGGAGCTCTTTCAATCATTGCTTCGTCGTCAGTTAGGTCTGCGCAATGTTTATGAGCGAGACCGAGGGCGTGCCACAGCTCGGCGTTTGTTCGGTCTAGCGATAGGCCGTATTGGAGTTTTTCAATGGCGAGATCATCGTATTCTGGATCTTCATAATAGCGGGCAAAGGCCATGAGGCAGATGCCGTAGGCGTGCCATAGATCGGGATCGTCTGGGAATTGTTCGGTCGCCTTGATGATTTTGTGTTCGGCTTCGATGATGAGATCGAGTCGGTTGGTGAGCGAGCCGAGGAGGGAGAGTGATTCGACCCACTGGGCGATGATGCTGCTCTCTTCTGGTTCAAGCGTTGCAGCGCGCGCGCATTTTTCAACGCTGGAGAGGAGCGATTTGGCGTTTTTATTGAGGCGGCCAGTTTCGGCGAGGAGCTGCGCCCAGTTGAGCCAGGCGTCGGGATCGCTCGGATCGAGGCGTGAAGCTCGAGAATAGGCATCGGAGGCTTTCGTCGCGTATCTCTCATCCATAGAATTGAGATAGAGCTGGCAATGAGCTTCTGCGAGCGACATCCATCCATCGAAATAGTTCGGGCTGATTTTAACCGATTTTTGTAGATTTTCGATCGAGCGGATGAGGTGGTGTTGGTCGTTGATGAGAAGTCCGAGCTGCAGATCGGCGTTTCCGTAGTCGTTCCAAAATTCAGCAGGTGGATTGGGCTGATATTCGAGCGATTTTTGGAATGCTTGAATCGCCAAATGGAGATCGAGCGCTTCTCCTGAGTGATAAGCGAGTTCTGTCCACACGATTCCATAATCCCAGTGAAGCTCAGCGAGGAGTTCAGGAGATTGTCCTTGAGAAATCCGGAGCGCTTTTTGGTATTTGCTCTGGGCTTCTAAGTGAAAATGGTGCTCTTCATGAAAACGCCCGAGTTGAAGGAGAACGTTACCCCACGCAACCCACGCATCAAAATAGGTGGGATCGAGTTGTGTAGCCACCTTAAAATTTTTACTCGCTAGCAGGAGAGCTTTTTCTTTTCCTTCTTCCGAACCGTATTCGAAGAAAGAGAGGCCTTGGCGATACCAGATGTGGGGATTCGCAGGGTCGACTTGCGCAGCGGTCTCAAAGAGAGACAGAGCGGCAAGATTCCCTTGCAAGAGCGATAACTCCCCCTGTCCAAGCGTCTTAAGCGCCAATTCTTTTTTTTCCTCTACGGAGAGGTGATCCCAAGATTTGGGTTCGGCCCCGAGAGCGGCAGTTGCTTTGCGGGGAAAGAAGCGATGGAAGATGCGACGGAGGGACAAAGTCTCTGACATCGATATGACCGTTATTATATTTAGGTAAAGGAGCGGATTATAGAGAACCCCATTTTTTTTGGACAGCTATTGGCCGATCTATTTGGAGATGAGAAATTTAAGGTGGGAAAAATTCGATTCGCCGTTGAGCTGTTCAAATAGTTTTTTGCGGCTGATTTTCAGGCCGTTTTCCGTTGTTTCATCGAGTGAAAAATGGGCGATTGGGATCTTGTATTTTGGCAATCGTTCGCTCAAAAATTCGCGGATTTCATCCAATGAGATGGAAGATCGAGTAAAAACAACAGGGCGCGCGCCGAATTCTCGATCCAATTGTGGTATCACAATCGCTTCGATGATTTTTGGATGTTCCGCTAGATGCTGTTCGATCTCTTCGGGCTGGATGTTTTCTCCGCCCGAGATGAATAAATTGTCTTTTCGACCTGTAATGGCAAATCCCTCAACTGGATCAAAGGCGCCGAGATCTCCGGTAGCAAACCAATCCTCGGTTCGCTCTGTGCCATATCCGAGAAAAAGGCAGGGGCCTCGAACGAAGATTTCTCCCTGTTCGAGTTTCACTTCTCTGCCTGGGAGAGGAAATCCGAGAAATCGGGTTGGATTTTTTTTTGCGAGAACCGCCGACGCCATTTCTGTAAGACCATAGGTTCCTACAATGGGTAGTTCAGGTGGGATAGGACCAAGGGGCGCGCCGCCGAGCAGGATCGTTTTAAGTCGTGGATAGATGGGCCAGGATCGGTAGAGTTGGGTCGGCACATACGATAGGTGAGTGATGGGAGCGTGGGGAGTGAGAGAAAAAGAGGCGCGCGCCAGGAGGCAGCGAAAGAGGATGCCTAGGCCGCCCACGTGATAGAGGGGAAGAGATAAAAGCCAGCAGTCGCCAGCAGAGAGATCCACGGTTTTGAGTAGGCCTTGAGCATTGACCAATAGATTATTTAGCGTAAGGTGGGCGCATTTAGGGATGCCTGTCGATCCGGAAGTGAAGAGGAGAAGATCAGCTGCAGTTTGCGAGGAATTGGGATAGCTGTGGCACCCAGTTAGATCGATGAAAAGTTTGGGGTTAATCTGCTTGAGTTGAGTGGCTATTTGTGAGGCGGGAAGGCGGAGGTTCAGGGGACAAAAAGCGGCGCCGATCCGGAGAGTAGCAAAGAGGAGAGTGAGAAAGTGGAGGCCGGGAGGGAGCTGTAGGGCGAGTGTGTCGCGGGGCTTTAGGTTTTGCGAGCGGAGATAGGCCACCATGCGATCGGTTTCTCGATCGAGCTGGGCAAAGCTGAAGATCGATTCGGCAATCAAAGCGGGAGCGTGGGGCGTATCAAGCGCCGCCTCTTTTAAGGGGAAGAGGCGATCAGACATAAAGAGGGATGATCGAGGATCACTTCTCCGCCGCTCCAGCAAAACAGCCCTTCTTCAATGGTAGGCCGTCGGGCGAGAAGGTCTTCTGCGAGATGGGTGTAGGGATCAAGGCCGTGAGGTCGGTTAGGGTTATGGTATTGCGCGAGGCGGGCGAGGTGAAGCGCGCCGATACCGCTTTCATACGCGGAGGAAAAAATAAGTTCAGTATTTGGCGGAGGAGCGGGTATGTAGCCAATGATCGTCGGTTTGACAACGACGGTTTTTAGAGTGGGAATTTCCCAATAAGGGATGGAGTTCATCGATTCATCGATCGCAATGGGAAATTCAGTGATGCGGGAAAAAGCCAGAAGATCGGAAAAGTGGGCTGTAGGTTCTTCAAAATAGGCGAAGTCAGTGGGGCTAAAATGGGAAGCGAGGGCGAGAAGTCGATCGAGAGGCCATCTTCGATTGAAATCGAGTCTAAGTTCAATGTGTTTGGGGATTTGTTTGATGAGCTCAATCGCATCGTTTAAGGAAAAATCGCCCAGTTTTAGTTTTAGCGCTTGAAAGCCGGTGCGGTGGGTTTGAAGCGCGTTGAGAGGAAGTGAAATGGGCGCGGAGAGAGATTGCTGCGCGCAGGCGAGGGCAAAGCGAACAGAAGGGAGAGTCGGCATCGCATGAGGCATCGCCGGGAGTAAACGAACTGCTTCTTCTTGTGCTTCTAGAAGTGTTTCGGAGCTATAGCCCGGTAGGGGAGCGATATCGCCAAAGCATTGATCGATTTGTAGAATGAGACCTTCTCGGAATTTTCCATTTAGAAACGGCAATCGATAACTGTAAAGGCGTTTCATAAGACAGCCTCCAGACAAAAGAGGATCGTGAAGAGAATGAGGTGAAGGGCTGTTTTCGGCAAGAGAGTGACGATCTCTTCTGGGTAGGTATAAGTAAATGCACTGCGGATGAGAGGGATGGAGGCTAGAAAAACAAAAAAGGAAAGAGAGTAACCAAAGAAGTAGAGGATGAGAGCGGAAAGGACCATGCAAGCGGCGTATTCGATGCGGCCGAAGAGGCGCCCCCACTGAACAACCAGTGTCCGCTTTCCCGTTTCTCGATCGGTGTATTCATCGCGCAGGTTGTTTGCGACTAAAATTGCTGCAGAGAGAAACCCAGGCACAAGGCTGAGCAAGCAAGTATCAAAAGTCAAGGCTTGTCTTTGGACATAATAGGTACCTAGGACCGCGACGGGTCCAAAGAAAATGAGAACAAGCAGTTCACCGAGTCCCATGTAACCAAGTGGGAGAGGACCTCCTGTATAAAGAATACCAAAGGCGATGGCAGAGAGGACAAAGAGAAAAGCCCAGAGTCCGCAAGCAAACACTAAAGGCAAACTAACCAAGAAAGCAGCTCCAAATAAGAAAAGGGAGGCGTTTCGCATGGTCTCCGGCTCAATCCATCCTTTTGCAACTGCTCTGGCTGGCCCGATCCGTTTATGGTTATCAGCCCCGTTGATGAAATCGTAATAGTCATTGGAAAAGTTCGTTCCAATCTGAATAAAGAGCGAAAAGAAAATCGAGCAGAGGAACAGATGGATCGAACAAGGGCCGTCGCGAAAAGCGAGGGCAGCTCCAATTGCAACGGGGCTGATACCGGCGATCCAAGTCTTCGGTCTGGATGCAAGGACAATGGCTTTAAGGACGCTTGGGGAATTTTCCATAATTTGGTTTCCGTCGTTCGATGAATGCATTTCGCCCTTCTTGCCCTTCTTCTGTCATGTAGTAGAGCATCGTGGCATTGCCGGCCAACTCTTGTAGCCCTGCTTGTCCGTCACAATCGGCGTTTAGAGCTGACTTTAAACAGCGTATAGCAATGGGAGAGTGCTGCAGAATTTCGCGGCACCATTGCAAAGTGGTCTCCTCTAGTTGCTCGTAAGGAACAACGCAATTGACTAGGCCCATTTCGAGCGCTTGCTGCGCGTTGTATTGTCGACAGAGGAACCAAATTTCACGCGCTTTTTTTTGTCCGACAATCCGGGCGAGATAACTAGAACCAAATCCGCCGTCGAATGATCCGACTCGTGGGCCCACTTGGCCAAAGATGGCGTTATCTGCGGCAATGCTCAAATCACAAAGCACATGCAAAACGTGGCCGCCGCCAATCGCATAGCCCGCAATCATAGCGATAATCGGCTTAGGACAACTCCGCATATCGCGTTGAAAATCGAGAACGTTGAGTTTATGCACTCCTTCCTCGTCCGCATAGCCTGCATCGCCCCGAATTCGTTGATCGCCGCCCGAGCAAAAGGCGAGTTTTCCTTCGCCTGTTAAAATGATGACGCCGATGGTTGCATCATTGCGCGCGTCTTGTAGAGCATGAATCATCTCGTCCACCGTGAGAGGACGAAATGCATTCCGCACTTCGGGTCGGTTGATGGTGATTTTAGCAACGCCGTCGCATTTGTGATATTTGATATCGGTGTAGCGGCCTGCTTCAACCCAGGTAGCTTGTTTGTGGATGGTAGCTGTCATAATCTCTCTTGTAGAAAGCAGGCAAGCGCCTGTGGTTCTTCTAAATGAATTGCGTGTCCGGAGCGAGCAATCAATCGGTGCGGCAAATTTTGGTAATGAGCTCGATAGAGCTCGTCTAGTTCTCCTACAACCAAGCTGGTATTTTTGGGCAGTGAGTCTGAAAAATCTGGCTGCAGGCCGACGCTAAAAGCTCGTAGAGCCTGAGAGAGTCCCAATCGATCTTGTTGGCGCCGCATCGTCTTTATATCCTTTTTCAAAAGGAGGGTTTGAAACAGCGGTTGATCGTACCACCGGTCGAGAAACTCGTCAATTGTCGTTTCGAGAATTTCTTTTGCGAGCTGACAATCTCGATCGTATCGTTTTTTTCTCTCCGATTCTTTTAGCCCGAGATGCGCGGAAATCAAGGTGAGAGAAGCGACAGGATAGCGCGCTGCATATTGCAGTGCCAGTCTTCCCCCCATCGAATAGCCGATCAGATGAAAAGGGGCTAAATCTCTTGTTGTTTCATACAAGGCAGTAAAAAAGTCGGGTTGAAAAGGGGAATTTCCGTGTCCTGGCAAATCGCAAGCGTAGCAAGGAGCTGAAAGTGACTGGGTGACTTCAAGCCAATCGGTCGAAGCGCCTAAAAATCCGTGTAGAAAGACAGCAGGCTTTCCTACGCCTGATTTGAGGCAGCTGCGGACGAGCATAATTCTTTGAGATGCTTATGAAAGGCGATGTTTTCTGTGCGTGAGTTGACTAACTCGACGATGTTTGAGCGGGTGGGTTGAAATGCGCTGGCGAGCTCTTGCAGGGATTGGACCCGGGTGTAGGGAAGATCAAATAAGGCAGCTGCATGTTTAAAATCGATGTGATGCTCAAAGGCAAATAGTTCTTCAAAACGTGGATCTTTCGCGACACTTAAGTGGGAAAAAATCCCTCCGCCCTGATTGTTGGAGATGATCAAAGTGATTGGCTGCTTGGATTGTTTAATCAGACTCAATGCATTGAGATCGTGTAGCGCCGTTAAATCGCCGACGATGGCCAAAACAGGGCTATTCAGGCCAGCGGCAAGGCCTGCTGCCGTCGCAATATTTCCGTCGATGCCAGAGAGTCCTCGATTGGAGAAAAATCCGATCGCTTGTTGGGGAAAGAGAAACCATTCTGCTTCGCGAATCGGCATGCTAGCGCCCAAAAATAGGGCGTGATTATGGAGCGGAACATGGGACAGAGAGCGAATGGCAGAACTTTCGGTAAAGGAGTCAAAGGCATCAAATTCAAAATCGAGCTCTTTCCATCTCTTTAGCCACGATGGATCGCTCTCAGCAGTAAAATCTGCTTGATCGGATACAATTCGTTCGGTGACAAAATGGCCTGGATCAAACCAATGGGGATAAGGAGAGATATGCAAATAGCGAGGGCGAATTTTGCCGATCCATTCGAGTAGTCGTTTGGATGTGAGCCGCTCGCCGAAATGGAGGATGCAATCAGGTTGGGGCGCCTGGGGTCCGATGATCCAATCAAAGCGGCGGATCTGCTCTTCGGTTGGCGTGAGGCGAGCATTGGAGAGAATGTCTGCGAAAACAGGCCATTGGAGCTTTTGAGCGAGAGCGAGAATGGGGCCGATATCGGAGCGTTTGGGAAGGCGGCCAATGCAGATGATCCCTTTTGCGGGAAGGTCTAGGCTTTGAGTAGAAACAATTTTGCCTAATTGGAGAGGAAAGGGGCTTTTTTCGAGAAAAGGTCCTTGCAAGGGATAAAGGGGTTCTCTTAAGGGGCAATTGATTTGGACTGGACCTGGCTGGGGAGAGAGGGCTCGGAATACGGCGTGGGCAGCTTTGGAGCGAATCGCCTGTTTTGGCATCGTGGAATCGAGATCGAATTGCCAGCGGCAAAAACCCTGAAAGATTTTGATTTGATCGGTGGTTTGGTTTGCGCCGGTATCTCGGAGTTCAGGGGGGCGATCGGCGGTGAGGAGAATCAGGGGGATGGAAGCATGATGAGCCTCCATCACGGCGGGGAGGAGATTTCCGATCGCAGTGCCCGAAGTTGCGATGAGAGCGACGGGAGCTTCTTTGGCAAGGGCGCAACCGAGAGCGAAAAAGCTGAGGCTTCTTTCATCGAGGTGGCGATGGAGTCGAATTTTTGGGTGATGGGCGGCAGCTAAGACCAGCGGGGTGCTGCGCGAACCAGAACCGATGAAAAAATCACAGACTCCTTGTTGCGCTAACTGATCAATCAGTTCCCACATAGAAAAATCTCGCGGTAGAGACTGAATTTCGCTTCGAGTTCTTCCCATTCTGTATCGGGATCTGACCCTGCAACGATGCCGGTTCCTGTGTAAATTTTAGCAATCGAACCTTCCAGGCTACAGCATCGAATGGCGACCATCCAGTCCGATTCTTGCTGCGTACTCCAGCCGATGACACCCCCGTAATAAAGTCGGGTAAAAGGTTCGGTTTTTTGAATCCAGGCAAAGGCATCTTGTTTGGGAGTTCCGCAGAGGGCTGGAGAGGGATGGAGAGTTTTGACAATCGGATCGTCGAAGGGGAACTGCAACTCGCCAAAACCGTGGCTTCGCAGATGGATGAGGTGTGCAGTTTGATGAAGGTGAATGGGGGAGAACTGAGGGGGCGCTACACAAAAAGGGGTGAGCGTTTCTTCCAGATACTCTTGCACGAAGCGGAACTCGCGCAGATCTTTTTCCGATGCGAGAAGTTCATGGTCTTGACCTTTTTTTCGCGTTCCGGCAATCGCTTCAGTTTCGATGGTTTGTCCCTGTCTTTTAAAAAGTCTTTCGGGAGTTGCCCCTAAAAAAGCATGTCCTGGAGAAAACTCAACGCAAAAAAGAGAAGCTCCTTCAGCTTTTTTTTGAAGTGCGGCCGCTACTTCAAAGGGGTCGGGTATTTCAGCAAGATGAAGAGTTGTTTCTCTGGCTAGAACAACCTTTTGGATGCGACCTGCCTCGATTTCTCGCAGCGCTTTTTTGACATGTTTTTTCCAATTGGATCGATTCGGAAGATCAACGCGGCGTTTTACGCGAATGGCGGGAGAGGGAAGGGGAAGTTCTTGGAGCACTTCTTGAATGGGAAGTGGGTTGTTGGAGCCGAAAGGCCAGAGACTGAATTGTGCGTCTGGCGGTGCAGAAATTCCCTCTTTTGAGCGCCAGTAGATCTTCATCTTTTTTTCTCACCTACGTAGAGCGTAACTGAGCCCAGATTCATAGGATAAGTTTTTGGTTCTTCAAATCCAGCTTCTTTCATCAAAGCGCAAAAAGCATCGCCAGAAGGAAAGGCTTCAATCGTTCGATTGAGGTAGCGATACGCCTCTATTTGACGGGAGAGAAGACCACCTACTTTTGGTAGAATATTTCTGAGATAAAAGAGAAAAAAGGGGCGGATCCATTTTGATGGTATAGAAAATTCTAAAATAAGAGCTTTTCCATTTGGCTTTAAAGTTCTGTGCATTTCGCGGAGAGCTTGGAGTGGATTGGGAACATTTCGAATTCCAAAGGAAAATGTCGCCGCATCGAATTGACCCTCTTTAAAGGGAAGATTTTGTGCATCGGCGCAGATAAACTCTACACTTTTAGCGAAGGGAGCTTTTTGAAATTTTTTCCGCCCGATTTCCATCATATCTTGTGCGAGATCAATGCCTACCATTCTGTGAATCGATAGTCCGGCTCGGCAAAGGGCGAGAAGTTGGTCACCCGTTCCTGTTGCCAGATCGAGCACTTCCAGATGGGGGCGGAGTGGGAGGTGCCTGGCCACTTTGGATCTCCAACGGAGATCTTGTCCTAAAGACAAAACTCGATTGACCCAATCATAGGTGCCAGAAATTCGATTGAACATTTTCCAGGCATCATGTTGCGATTGCTCCGTCATGAAAACTCCAAGTTTGCAAAGATTTTATCTCAAAAAGGAAATAGTATGGTAAGAAAAAAATGGGCTAATTAGATCTCCCCGAATGAAGAAAGCCGATTTTGATGCCATTTTACTACTTCCCATTTTTTTTCTTTGCTAAGTGCCGATTCGCGACAAAATCACGCGGGAACTGTCTTCGAGTATTCAGGAGCTCGGTTCCACTCTAGATGCATTGCTAAAAGGCTAATGGATAGGAATAAAAGAAGTCTTCCCTCCTGAAATAAGATGAGATAATGATCGCAGCCACCGATAAAAAAAAGGCCGAGCAAGACAGAAAAAAAGATTGAGTTTTCTTCAGTTTTTACTGACTTCAAAAATCGCCAGAAGAGGTTTCCAATAAAACATAAGAAAGAAAGAAGGGCAAAAATTCCCATTTCAGAGGCGAGAAGAAGGTAAATACTGTGGACAGCGCTTTTTAATTTTTCTGGATCGTATTCTGGATCTAAATAGTCGGATAAGTGATAAGTGAATTGGCCGTACCCTACACCGGTTAGAGGATTGGCTTCGATCATTTTAAAAGCGGCTTTTTGATAGGCGATTCGCAAATCGTCTGAGTCCCGAGAAAGTTTTGTAGTATTGAAAAAACCACCTCGCAAGCCAATCTGTTCTCCAACGACGAACCAAACTATTGTTCCAGCCGTAAATAAAAGAAGCGAAAGCGGGATGAGCGGTAGCGATTTTTTTGACATAAGAGTGAGTAAAACCCAAGTAGAGATTCCGAGAATGAGAGCAAAAAATCCCGCCCGTGAATAGGTGAGGATCAAACCAAATGACTGAGAGATAAACAAAAGGGCTAATAAGAATCTGACTCGGCCTGTTTTTTTGGCGAAAAGAAATAAAGTAATGAGAGAAGTGACAAAGAGAAAGCCCCCCAGAACGTTTGGATGGGAAAAAGTTCCCATGACTCTTTGTACAAAGATAAGTGTGTTTGTCGACCCTGTCCAATGATCGAAGATCCATTTTCCTTGATCGGAGCTAAAAAAACATTCATTGGTTGTAGAAGTAAAGGGAAGCTCGCCAAGCCATCTAAGTCCGAGTGAATGCTGTAGGCTGTATTGTGTAATCGCTACCACCGATTCAAAAGCGCCTGTTACGACTAATGTTCGAAGAATCCACTTTCGAGCGGTTATTTTCTCTGCTTCATTTAGGGAGACTAGAGAAATAAAGAGGAGAAATGCTCCCAATAGCTGCCAGAGGCGAATATAGGGAAGTGGGTATACGGAAAGGGATGAATAGTAGATTGAGATGACGCCGAAAAAGATGATCGCAAAAAGAGCATAAGCTCCACACTGAGTGAAAAATTCGAAAATGGATTTTTTCCACTTCCAAAGACAGACGAAAAAAAGAATAAAGATGAGGACATCTGATGGGTAGTAGTAGAACTTCTTTTCGAATCCATAAGGAATTACAAGTCCCTCTGGAATGATCGATTTCGAGAATTGCCGAAAGTGCTTGTCGAATTTAAACTCAAGAGTGATGGCGCATGTGATTAAAACAAAGAGCCATCGTAAAACTGTTACTTTCATCAGCTAGAACATTAGCCGAGCCTATTAGATTAGATCAAGAAGATGCTTACCGCCCAAGCGATTAGGAAGTAAATCGACATGGAAAGGAAGTCGTTAAAAGCGGTAACAATAGGGCCAGCTGCAATCGCGGGATCGACTCCGATCCGAGCGAAAAAAAGAGGCGAAAAAACACCGAGAAGAGTTCCTGCTGTGCAACCGCCGATCAATCCTACGCCGACGATCGACGCGACTGCTACGGGCGAGCTCGATGCGATCGCTCCTCCGACCAAATAATCGAGACCATAGACCACAAGCCCACATCCAACGCCAAAAATACAGCCGGTGAAAATTCCACTGCACAGCTCTTTTGTGATAGTCTCTCTGCGAGAGCCGAAGGATAGTCCGCCCATTGCCATGATGCGAATGAGGACGGTACTGCATTGGAGACCGATATTGCCAGACATTCCAGTAATGAGAGGGACGAAGAACAGGGCGAAAGTGAGCATTCCCCCTTCGTGCTTTTGGAAGGAGGACATGACTCCGACATTGAGAAGGCCGGCAAAGAGCGTGACGACGAGCCAGGGAGCTCGCGTGAGGAATCGCTTGAGTACAGAATCATTCGAGGTGAATTTTTCGTTCGTACCGGCCATCCGCGCGATGGTTTCATCCGTTAGATCCTCCATCGCTTCCACAACGTCTTCATGGGCAATGACGCCAATGAGATAATTATCGATATCGACAACGGGGAGGGAGGAAATTTTATACCGTTCTACGAGATCGATCACCTCTTCGCGGGTTGAGTCTACTGTCACTTTATGGAGAATCGGCCTCATGACCTGTCGGAGAGGGGTATGCGGCGGATTGATCATCATATTGCGGGCGGGGACGTAACCTTGTAGCTCGCCGGCATGATTTAGGATGAAAATCCCCTTTGTGAAATCGATCCGAGGATTGTCGCGAATATAGGCTGCCGCTTCGCCAATGGTCATATCCATTGTGAAGGCGAAAAATTCCGAGGTCATTAAGCGACCAGCACTTTTTCGGTCGTGCTTTTTCAGCTCTTTGATGCGGGAAGCTTTTTTTGAATCAATCAGCTCCATCAGCCGGCGAAAGCGCCGCTCGGGCATGTCTTCGATGAGCCAGACCGCTTCATCGGTGGGAACTCGCTCAAAAATCTTTTTTAACTCTAGATCGTCTAATTGACGGAAAAGGGTGAGGCGAGTATCGCTATCAGTATTGACGATGAATTTAACTTTGGCTTCTCGATTGGGGAGATTTTCGTAGAGAACAGGGCGAACGTTAGGGGGAAGGTGCGAAGCGGCATAGGCGAGGTCGATCGGGGAATGTTCACAGGCGATCTTGGCTATATCGTGAAGACGTACTTTAGAGGTCTGTTTATGGAAGGCTCGTTCGAGTTTTTCCTTCAATAGGTCATCGATCCGGCCCGTTTTGGATTCAAGCAGGTTCGCGCCCTCGGATTCGATTTTATCGTCTAGTTCTTCTGTTGAAGGAATTTCCATAGGGCTACTAACCTAAAAGTTTACATAGGTCGAAACCTCTGTATTTGCAGCTAGTATAAGAGCTTTTTGAGCTTTTGATCAAGTAAATAGGACTGGAAAATAAAGAGTTATATTCGCTAGACTCTGTCTGATTAACTCCCTGATAAAGATGCACGACCCACAAAAAACAAGAAATATTGCGATTATCGCCCACATTGACCATGGCAAAACCACTCTTCTAGACAATTTGCTCAAGCAATCAAACATCTTCCGCGACAATGAAAAAGTCGAAGAACGGATGATGGATAGCTTTGACCAAGAGCGCGAGCGGGGGATTACGATCTTCGCGAAGCACACTTGCGTTTATTATAAGGATTTTAAGATCAATATCATCGATACCCCTGGCCACGCCGACTTTTCGGGCGAGGTAGAACGGGTGCTCGGAATGGTGAACTCCGTTCTACTCTTGGTCGATGCGCAAGAAGGCCCGATGCCGCAGACCCGCTTCGTCTTGTCGAAGGCGCTTAAAATGGGTCTCCGTCCTATCGTCGTCCTCAACAAGATTGACCGACCCCACGCAGAGCCAGATCGCGTTCTCAACGAAACCTTCGACCTATTCCTCGAACTCGGAGCGAATGACGAACAGCTCGACTTTTCCTATATCTATGCTTCAGGTTTCAATGGCTACGCGATTGCAAAGCTCGGCGACACCCCACAAGATCTCGCGCCGCTCTTTGAACTGATTTTGAAAGCGGCTCCGCCGCCACCAGGTAGCCTAGACCTCCCATTCCTGATGCAAGCAGCCACCTTGAGCTACGATGACTATACCGGCCGTCAAGCGACGGGTCGTATTTTAGAGGGAAAGATCAAGAAAGGTGACGCTGTAACTCGAGTCGATCGCAATGGAAACCACTCGAATCACCGGATCACTAAACTCGAAGGTCACCTCGGTTTGAAAAAGATTGAAATTGAAGATGCAGGCGCAGGAGACATCGTCTCCCTCTCCGGCATTCCAGAAATTGATATCGGCGATACCATCTGCGCGCCAGATAAAATCGTTCAACTCCCTCCGATTACTCTTGCTGAACCGACTGTTTCGGTTGAGTTCATGGTCAATAATAGCCCATTTGTCGGCAAAGACGGCAAGCACGTGACGATGAACAAGATTCGCGACCGCTTGATGAAGGAAAAACGGGCTAATATTTCTTTGAAAATTGAAGAAGTCGAAGGACGTGATGATGCGATCCGCGTTTGTGGTCGAGGCGAGCTCCACCTCTCTGTTCTCATCGAGACCATGCGCCGTGAAAACTACGAAATGTCGATTTCAAAGCCAAAAGTAATCACGAAGACTGAAAATGGCGTGGTTATGGAACCGCTCGAGAGGGTCCATATCGAAGTCCCAGAAGAATATTCAGGAACCGTAATCGAAGACCTGTCTCGTCGTAAAGGGGAGATGCAATCGCTATCCACCTCTGAGCACGGATTGACGACGATGGCGTTCCTCGTCCCAACACGCGGTTTGATGGGTTATCGAAACGACTTCTTGACCCGCACGTCTGGCCTTGGTGTCCTCACATCGATCTTTGAGTCCTTTACTCCGTGGAAAGGGGATATCGTCGGCCGTCTACGAGGAGTTCTCATTTCGAACTCTATCGGCAAAGCCAACGGCTACGCTCTGTTCAACCTGCAAGAGCGCGGGTCTCTCTTCGTTCAGCCAGGCGATGAAGTCTATGAAGGAATGGTTGTTGGCGAGCATGCACGCGATAACGACCTAATCGTCAACGCGATTAAAGCAAAGCAGCTCACAAACGTCCGCGCTGCGGGTAGCGATGAGAACATCATCTTGACCCCTCCGCGCAAGTTCACACTCGAGCAAGCGATCGACTACATTGCCGATGATGAGCTTGTCGAAGTAACTCCAAACTTTATCCGCCTCCGCAAGTATTATCTAAACGAAAACGAGCGGAAGCGTAAGAGCTAGACTCGATACTCCGTCCTTTCACGAATGGGGCCTTTGCGAAACGCCAGGGCTCCAATCAATATCCCTACAATGATTTCATGCCAAACCAACGACAAGGGATGGGTGAATGGGGCAATCGCGATTAAAAGCGCTGCGAGCACGCAGTTTACATATCGAAAATTTCTCACCACTTCCGAATAGGCGGTCATAGAAACGACAATGACCAATGCGCCAATGATATGATCGACGTCGGCGGCCAATTTTGTCATTGCGATTTGAGATGGCGCAATCATGAGCCAAACACCGAAAAGAATGGATAGAGTCAAATTCCAGGTGAACGTCACACCCCAGGCTGAAGCCTTCAATAGATCCCATAGCGAGCGATCGAGATGAGGGGAGCGATTGTCTGGTGTCGACTCAGGGCATTTACCCCCTTCCAAGACGAGTTTAAGCAGCGGTTTTTCCTTTGAATAGCGCAGATATTGAAGGGTCGCAACCACTTCATCAATCGCAAAAGCGATGGGAAAAAGCATGAGAAGGGCGTTGATCAGGCATAACGTACACCAGGCTCCCACAACTACAGGCTGGAGCATGATCAAGACTACAGAGGTAATCGAGAGGGGGATTGTCAAGAGGCCAAAGAGAAGGACGAGCCAAGGATTGGTGCGCCACCGTCTTTCAGAGCCAAAACTCGACAGGGTCTCCATTGTATAGGCAAAGGCTCCAAGCCCTGCATCTGCGACAGGAAAGGCCTTTGAAACATCAGAGGTAAGGACAGCTTTGGTATCGAAAAACGGATCCCAGACAGTATCAATATATCCCAATTGATAAGCGGTTAGGTATCGGGAGATCATCCAGCAGCAAAAAGCGAGGAAAAAGACGGGAATGCGCTGTGCATAAGAGGAGGGGTTATAGCTCCATCCGGGAGGGACAGAGGGCCCCGTTTCCGGCGTCATATTTGGAACGATGGGCATCATGAGAAAGATCCCTAAGACTGCGACCCCTGCTAAAGTCCCATTCAAGTAGATCGCAGCGCTTGGCGCCCAAAAAAGAAGCGGAGCGAAGCTGAGCCAAACTCCAATGAGTGCAAGCAGCCATGTTTTCCACACACCTCGAAAGCTCCGGAAACAAAGGCCTAATACGATGAGAGCACAGGCAGCGGCTAAATCTCCATAAAACAGGGGATTATCATGGTAGTCAAAAAAAAGAGTGGTGGCTAAGAGCCAAAAACCCACCATTGCGGTGATAAAAGAGATCATTCTTTCTCCCACTGTTTCTGCAATTTTTTCGGTGCGGTCAGCTGATTGAATTTATACCAAGCTGCTGGGTCTCGTTTTAGGTCAGCGATCATAATCGGCAAGGTGCGCTCTAACGAGTGTTTAGGAGCCCATCCGAGAAGCCGCTTCGCCTTTGAAATATCTAGCTCATAGTGATCGTCGGCCAGCGCAATCATCCAGGGGCGAATAAAGGGTTCAGGGCCAAAGGGCAAATGGCAAAGGACCCACGCTCCAATGCGAGCGATGAATTTAGGGACTCGAATCGTCGGAATATTGCGATGGTGGATAAGTTGGCTAATCCGATTTTGCAGTTCGGCATAGCTCAGAGTTTTGGATTCTCCGATGAGCAAAACGGTTTCCGGTGGAAGCTCTTTCCGTTTTTCTACAGCTAAAGCGACCGCGTCCACGAGATCATCCATGTGGATGAAGGAGGCGCCGTGCGAGGTGTCTCCAGAAAAGAGGTAAGCTTCTAACTGATTTTCATAAATGCGCTGAATTTGATGGCTGATGGGAATGGAGTGGCACTTATCGTCATAGACGCCTGCAACTCGCAAAATGACGCTCGAAGCATTTCCGCGCAGTTCGTGAATGACTTTTTCCGTTTTTACTTTTGAAAGAGGATAATCCCATTTTGGTACTACCGGATCGCTCTCCTTAATCGGATGGCCCGGTTTGCACGGTTCATGAACCAGCATCGTGCTCGTGAATATAAACTGCTCAACCTCAAACCCTTGAAGGGCTTTTAATAATTTTTCCGTCCCGCCGACTGTAATCTTGTCGTATTTATCGGAGTGCTCTTCACTGAAACTATAGTAGGCGGCCAAATGGATGACCGATGCGATCTTAGTGCCGAACTTAGCACGGATATGAGCAAAGGCTTGATGAACACTTTCCTCATTCGAGAGATCGACGGGAACTAGCTCTTCTTGATTGGATGCGTAGATGACTTTAGCCAGTTCAAAACCAACGATTTGGTATTGATCGCCTAGCCTTTTGACGATATTGGAGCCGATGCGGCCGCAACTGCCCGTGACGATGACGACTTTCTTTTCCATCTGCGCTACTCCCTTTTTTCTTGTGAGTAGCGGTTACAGGAAATAATTTCAACGATGCTTTCTTAAATATTGATCGATCTCTGCATCCAAAATGTGATCAATCTGGGAGGGGTTTTGAGAAATTTGGGGGAAAATAGTCATTTCAAAATACGACTGCGCGTAATTTTTACCGACCATTAAATCGCCGATTTGAAAGGGAGTAAGACCTCGACTCGCTCCTTTTTTCAAGAGAAGCGTTGCAATCTTACATCTCAAAAGAGTCTCTTCTGTGATCGAGGAGACTTTTTTACGCAAGGTTGCAATATCTTTATCGGGGTCGATTCGGCTGATGTAGGCAAGCTCTTCCGCCGTCCAAGGTGCTTCAGCCTCCGGTTGCTCCATCCAGGCATAAAACTTCAGCTGGGCTGCATTGTCCAGCAAACAAAATCCGTGGTCAATCGGATAGAGAATTTGTTGGGTGTTTGCTAATAGATTTTCGGTATGACGATCGGCATTTAAGATTCGAATATCTAAAATGGCAATTTTATGAATTTCGTGGGGATCGAAATCCTTTTCTCTCACATCTTCAAAATGAGAGGTTTCGTGAATAAAAACTTGAAACGAACCGGTTACGAACGGGTCTAGATGCTCACTAAGAACATCGTTTTGAAAGCCAGAACGGGGTAGTCGAACCGTAATCGTGTGGGGAACAGAAGCGAAATGCTCACGATCGAGAAGATAAACAGCCCGTTCTCGTTGATAGCAAGTTTCGGGTGTAAATTTGAAGCTGCTAAGGATGCGGGAGGAAGAATTTTCCGGGCGATTCACTTCAAGTTCAGCTGGTTTAAAGACGCCAATTTGACGCCCGAGTCGATCCATGAGGAAGTAAACGCCGCTAGCACCGATCGAAACGCGTTTTGGTTTCACACCGTCTCGCAAAGCGAGAGCTGCCTCAAATGCTTCAGGACAAATGCCAATCTGTTTACATTTTTGAGCTAATTCAGGATAGAGTTTGAGGTGATTTAATTCTTTTGCAATTTGCTTAAAGCCCTCGCGATTGTATTTGAAAAATTCAAAAGTCAGAGAATGGAATTCACTCAAAAGTTGGGTAGCTAAAGAGTGAATTTGTCCGATGGGTTGATCAGATTGCAAAGCTCTGAGCAGTTCAGGTGCTATAGCGGAATAGGAATTTAGACTTTTGCTATAACTTCTAAGGCGTGTTTTTACTCGGTCGAAAAATCCTAAATCTGCCCCTATTTTCCCCTCAACCCATTTATAATCCGTGCGCACTTCTCAGCTCCCTAATTTGCTTGTCTAATTGCTGGATTACGAGATCGGTCATCAAGACGAGAGCTTCTGGGTTTTCGCAATTTTCTCTAGCTACTTTCTTACCCCTTTCAATGTAACTTTCCATCATCTCTCGCGTAGGCGCTTGGAAGAGAGAACTAAACCGTTCGTACCACCGAGGCTGACCTAGTTGGCTATACATTTTTGCCTGTGCATCTTCCGAGAAATGCTTCTGGAACATCTCGACATACCATTTGAGGCGAGCTTCTGGGTTTTGATAGAAATCACGATCTTTTTCAGGAGATAAGATGCGCTCTTTTTCAATGAAACTTCTTACTTCATCGCCATACAAAATGTGCGGCGCGCTAAAATCTCGATGTGTTTGGAGTTTTTCTCCTTCAAGTTCTTTTAGGACGCAAACGAGGATGTAATCTCTTACTTGCTCCTTATATAAGGTGCATTCTTCTGAGGTGGGCTCTAAATTATCCGGGAGTTTCCCTAAAAAGATTTTGGCTTCGAGGCTTGCAAAGCGATCCATATGGTCAATCAAGAGATCCATGAGAGCTTCTCTATAAAATCTCCCGTTCTTCTCCCGTGCCCTCTCTTTTCCAATTTCAATTGCCGATTCAGCAGACCGTTTTGGAGGGTTCAAAATTTGACCCAGTGTCTCATCTAAACTCGGCGTTCCTAAGCTTTGGTAGACTTGGTCTCTCTCAGCTTGAGGGACGAATTTTTCAAATAATCCGAAGAGAGCAGGGGAGGAGAGTTCAGAATTTGCCGCGAGTTGTCTATAATCTCTGAGCTGCTCGATTTTGAAGCGGGCTTCATCGATTTTCTCGAGCGATAGAATGCTCGGAAGGGAAACGATCTGGTGCCCAGCTAAGGCCATTTCTACCCTTTTTTCATCTGCTTTTCTCTGTAGTTTCTGCAAAGGGGAGTCGCTTTGGATGTCTCGAGCGATACGCTTCATTTTGACCTGGTGTTCGCTCTTGCCCATGGTTTCCAGCTCAATAGATGACAATTCTTTTTTTAATGAAATCTCCTTTGGACCCCTGCAAAAGATGTAGGAAATAAAATTTTTAATTGCGTTGCAAGCCCGGTGGAAAATAGCGCTAATTCTCTGCGCCAAGGAAGGGGATAGAACGACCGTTTTTTGACTGATCGATGCGGAATTCTCTCTATTTACTGCATTTACATGAGACATAATTAGCCCTTTTATTATTTGCGTATATTATAACAAAAACGGAAATAAAAATGAATTAACTAAATAATGTATTGTTTTGTGATTTAAAATTATAATTAGGCGTGTTTTTTAGTCTGGTTTTTAGCTGAATTTTTCCTTTGAATTATAGGGTAATGTGGACTATATTTCAGTTCGGAGCGTTTGTTTTTTTGGAGCTTATGAGTCGTACACCAAAGTATTTCGATGGAACGGCTAGGACTGGAAAAAAGATCTCTGATTTACTACCTGAAGTTCTGGGTGAGATTGGCTCAAAGGCCGGTCACCAAGGTGAAGAAATATTTCATTTTTGGACCCAACTAATCGGCGAGGGAATGGCCCCTCTGACACAGCCCGTTTCCTTCGCGGATGGGGTGCTGACAGTGAAGGTGAAGAGCGCGACGCTGTATAGCTTGCTCTGCCAGCATGAAAAACCGCGGCTGTTAAAACGGCTGCAAGAGAAATTTTCGATTCGAAATATTATATTTAGAATCGGATAAAAATGGATAAGGCATGACGACGATGAGTAATGAGAAAGAGTACGATGCAAGTTCGATTACCGTATTGGAAGGTCTCCAAGCGGTGCGCGAACGGCCCGGAATGTATATCGGCGATACGCATACCAACGGCTTGCATCAGCTAGTCTATGAAGTAGTCGATAACTGTATCGACGAAGCGATGGCGGGCTATTGCACCCAAATCCTCGTTACACTCCACACAGACGGTAGCTGCACAGTCGAAGACGACGGACGCGGTATTCCTATTGAGAAGCATGAGAAGGAATCGGTCAAGCAAGGGCGCGATGTCACAGCTCTTGAAGTCGTCATGACGATTCTCCACGCAGGTGGTAAGTTCGATAAAAACACTTATAAAGTTTCGGGCGGTCTCCATGGCGTCGGCGTCTCTTGCGTCAACGCTCTATCGAAAAAGCTCATCGCCACCGTCTGTAAAAACGGCCATGTCTTTGAGATGATCTTTGAGAAGGGCAAGCCGATGACCCCTCTCAAAAAACTCGGTACGACGA
Organism: Chlamydiota bacterium; assembly: GCA_048498835.1. GTDB lineage: Bacteria > Chlamydiota > Chlamydiia > Chlamydiales > SM23-39 > CAITMJ01. The sequence continues at coordinate 31,452 of JBEHXF010000012.1, forward strand.
ATAAACGGGGAACGCGCGTTGCATTCCAGCCTGACGAAACGATCTTTTCAGTCGTTAACTTCGATTACGATATTTTGCTCAAGCGCCTCCGTGAACTCGCTTTCTTAAATCGCGGCATCACCATTGTTTTCCATGATGAGCGCGATTCGACCAAAGAACCGGTCCGTTTTAATTATGCGGGCGGCATCTCTTCTTTCGTCAGCTACTTGAATGAAGGAAAAATTCCGCTATTTCCAAAACCCATCTATATCCATGCGATCAAAGAAGGGGTCGATGGGCCGATAGAATTCGATGTAGCAATGCAGTGGAACGACACCTACTCGGAAACCATTTACACCTACGTCAACAACATCTCAACCCGCCAGGGCGGTACTCATTTAACCGGCTTTTCGACGGCGTTGACAAGGGTCTTGAACAACTACATCAAAAATCACGCGCTACTCAAGGCGGAAAAGCTCGCTATTACCGGCGATGATATGCGCGAGGGACTCACAGCCGTTATTTCGTGCAAAGTCCCAAATCCACAGTTTGAAGGACAGACCAAGCAAAAACTCGGTAATAACGAAGTGGCCGGTATTGTCCAGCAAATCGTCGGTGAAGAGCTGACCACGTTCCTCGATGAAAATCCTGCGATTGCGAAGTTGATCGCTGAAAAATCGATCATCGCTGCGCAAGCTCGTGAGGCAGCTAAGAAGGCCCGTGAATTAACGCTTCGCAAAACGGCTCTCGATTCAGCTCGCCTACCGGGCAAGTTGACCGATTGCCAAGAGAGAAATCCAGAGCTTTGCGAGATTTACATCGTTGAGGGAGATTCGGCCGGCGGTTCAGCGAAGGGGGGGCGCGATCGGAGATTCCAAGCGATTTTGCCCATTCGCGGTAAGATTTTAAACGTTGAAAAGGCGCGCCTGCAAAAAGTGTTGCAGAACCAAGAAGTTGGCGCGATGGTTGCAGCTCTTGGCTGCGGGATCGGAGCAGATAACTTTTCAATTGAGAAGCTCCGTTATCACAAAGTGATCATCATGACCGACGCCGACGTGGACGGATCTCACATCCGCACACTTCTCCTCACGTTCTTCTATCGCCACATGCCAGCTCTCATTGAAAACAACTTTGTCTACATTGCAAGACCTCCTCTCTTCAAAGTGACTCGCAAAAAGGTAAGCCAGTATATTCACTCGGAAAAAGAGATGGATGACTACCTCCTGAAATTGGGCCTGAGCGATATCTTGATTCGCAAAGCGGGCTCTGAGGAGTCGTTGGATAAAGCACAAACCGAACAGCTGATGGACCTCGCTTCTGAAGTGGAAGTATTCATCAATTCGATCGAGAGAAAAGGAATTCCGTTCCGAGAATTCATCTCTGCCAAATCAGCAGACGATGGACTCTGGCCCCAATACCAAGTGGCTATGGGCGATAAGTACAAGTTCGTCTACACAGAGTCGGAACTTGTTGCGCTGAAAAAAGAAGAAGAAGAGCTGCAAAAGCAAAGACACGAAGATACCCTCGCCTCGATTCCAGAAGAAGAAATCACGGAAGAGATGCGACAATTCAATGTCAAACCGCTCGTTTTTGTTGAGCTCTTTGAACCGAACCGATTCCGCTCGCTACTCGATAAACTCGCTGGTTTCGGCCTTCAACTGGAACAATATGTCGTCGCCAATGGCGATCTCTACGATCTAGTCGAAGAAGGGGGGAAATCGATCACCTACCAGACCATTCGTGAGCTGATCGACGCAATCCGTGCTAACGGACGCAAAGGCGTCGAAATCCAACGATATAAGGGTCTTGGCGAGATGAACGCGGACCAGCTGAAGGATACGACGATGGATCCCGCCACACGCATCCTCGTGAAGGTGACTATCCCTGATGCGATTGCCGCAGACCGGATGTTTTCTATGCTCATGGGCGAAGAAGTTGAACCTCGCCGCTGCTTTATTGAGACCCACGCACTCTCTGTGAAAAACTTAGATATTTAAAGGCTAAAACGCATGTCTTATACAAAAGATGAAGTGATTGTTCCGCGCAACGTCGAAGAGGAGATGAAGGAGAGCTACCTTCGTTACTCGATGTCGGTGATTATTTCGCGTGCCCTTCCCGATGTGCGCGATGGTCTGAAGCCCTCGCAGCGCCGTATTCTCTACGCGATGCGTCAATTGAACTTGAGCCCCGGCGCCAAACACCGTAAGTGCGCTAAAATTTCGGGCGACACCTCAGGGGATTACCACCCACACGGTGAAACGGTCATCTATCCCACTCTTGTCCGCCTCGCGCAAGATTGGGTGATGCGCTACAGCCTCATCAATGGACAGGGAAACTTCGGTTCGATCGACGGCGATCCACCAGCTGCGATGCGTTATACAGAAGCGAGACTCACAGCTGCTGCTATGGCTTTGATGGAAGACCTCGACAAAGAAACTGTCGACGTTACACCGAACTACGACGAAACGAAAACAGAACCGGTCGTCTTCCCTGCGAAATTCCCCAACCTTCTCGCTAACGGATCTTCCGGTATTGCCGTCGGTATGGCGACGAACATCCCTCCTCATAACCTTCTGGAGTTGATCAACGCAACGCTCCTCGTCCTCGATAATCGAAGCATTTCGATTGACGAGCTCATGAAAGTGATGCCAGGTCCCGACTTTCCAACAGGCGGGATCATCTGCGGTTACCGAGGGATTAAAGAAGCCTACCACACAGGTCGCGGCAAATTGCTTCTCCGCGCATCGATGCGAGTCGAAGATGGCCAGAACAACCGCCAATCGATCGTGGTCGATGAGATACCGTATAACGTGAATAAATCGCGCCTCATCGAACAGATCGCCCAATTGATCACCGATAAAGTGATTGGTGGATTATCTGATATCCGCGATGAATCGGATAAAGATGGTCTCCGTATTGTCCTCGAGCTAAAACGAGGTGAAATCCCCGATGTGGTGATCAACCAGCTCTATAAAAACAGCGATCTCCAAATCACGTTCGGATGCAATATGCTTGCGCTCGACCACGGTTTGCCGCGCACCATGAACATCAAACACTTCATGGGCTCGTGGATCGATCACCGCATCGAAGTGATCCGCCGCAGAACTCGCTACGAGCTTGCTAAAGCAGAAGCTCGCGCACACATTTTGGAAGGTTACCTCAAAGCGCTCGATCATCTCGACGAAGTTGTCCGCGTGATACGCGCCTCCACCAACCGCGATGCAGCGCGTACGGAGTTGATGACCCGTTTCGGCCTCAGTGAAAAGCAAGCGAACGCCGTACTCGACCTTCGCCTCTACCAACTCACTGGCCTCGAGTACGAAAAAATCGACGCCGAATACAAAGATCTCCTCGTCAAAATCGCTCACTATAGAGCGGTCTTGGCCTCTGAGGCAATGGTGCGCGACATCATCCGTGAAGAACTCGATGATCTGCGCAAAATCCACAAGTCAGAGCGCAAAACGAAGATCGTCGCAGCGGAAGGGGAGTTCCAAATGGAAGACCTCATCGCTGACGAACAAGTTGTCATCACCATTTCAAATGATGACTACATCAAGAGAATGCCGATTGACACCTTCCGCGAACAGCGTCGCGGTGGAGCTGGTGTAGTTGGCATGGAGATGAAAAAAGAGGACGATGCTCTCAAAAACATCTACGTCGCCTCCACACACGATACGCTTCTCCTCTTCACTACGCTCGGAAGATGCTATTGGACGAAAGTTTGGCAAATCCCCGAGACGGGTAGACGAACCAAAGGACGTCCGCTCATCAACCTCCTGGAAGATCTCCAAGAAAACGAGAAAGTGGCTACGATTCTCCGCGTTCGCGATTTCGAAGAAGAGGGTTGCTGCATTCTCCTTTCCACATTGAAAGGCGTTGTAAAGAAGACCGAAATTTCTGCTTTCAATAATCCTCGTCGCAAAGGGGTCTATGCCCTCAACATCGATGAGGGAGATCAGCTGATTGCCGCACGCCTTACACGGCCAGGCCAACAGGTGATGCTCTTCACTCGCGATGGTATGGCTGTGCGATTTGATGAATCAATCGTTCGCCCGATCGGTCGCGTCGCTCGCGGCGTTCGCGGCGTCACCCTCAAGAATGACAATGACATCGTCGTTGGCTGCGAAGTAGTCACCGCAGACCAATCGATCCTCACCGTTTGTGAAAACGGCTATGGAAAACGGTCTGCTGTGGAAGATTTCCGCCAAACGAATCGCGGCGGCGTCGGCGTCCGCTCCATCATCACCTCTGAGCGCAACGGCATGGTCGTTGCAGCGCTCAGCGTGACCGATGCAGATGGCGTTCTTCTCATGTCGTCCGGCGGTCAAGCAGTCCGAATTCCAATGACCGATGTTCGCGTCATGGGCCGTACAACGCAAGGCGTTCGTCTCGTTAACCTGAAAGGGGATGATGACCGCGTAGTTGCAGCGCAGAAAATTGAAGCTGTCGCTGTGGAATAATGGCAAAGAAAGGCCTTTTTATTACGTTTGAAGGAGGGGAGGGTGCAGGCAAAACCTCCCTCATCGACGAAATAGAGAGGCACTTTCGTTCGCTCGGCCGCGAAATTGTCCGCATTCGAGAACCCGGCGGCACTTGGCTCGGTGAAGATGTCCGCCAGATCCTTCTGGATCCGGCACACAAGCTCGCTCCTCATGCTGAACTTGCCCTGTTTCTCGCTTCCCGTGCGCAACAGCTCCACGATGTTGTTCTACCTGCCTTAAAGGCCAAAAAGATCGTCCTCTGCGATCGCTACAATGAATCCTCCATCGCCTACCAAGGCGTGGCTCGGGGACTCGGAGCTGAAGCTGTCGCCAAAGCCTGCGACTTTTTTTGCGGCGGCCAAAAACCCCATCTCACACTCTACCTCGACATCGATCCCGAAGAGGGACTCGCTCGCGCAGCAAAAACACGCGCAAAAGATCGGATTGAACAAGAGAAAATCGCCTTCCATCGCAAAATCCGCTCTGCCTATCGCAAGCTCGCCAAAGCTTCTCGAGGTCGCATCTGCCAGATCGACGCTTCGCAGTCCAAAGAACAGGTCTTTGCCACTGCTTGCAAAGCCATCGAAAAGAAACTCCATGTTTGAGCAGATCATCGGCCATGACTCGGCCAAAGAGTACCTCGCCAAAGCACTCATAGAAAAACGCCTCCCCAACACCCTTCTCTTCTCAGGCCCCGAAGGAATTGGTAAAAGAGCCTTGGCCCTCGCTCTCGCTGCCCAGCTTCTCCGCAGCGAACAAGTGGAACACCATCCCGATTTTCACTCTATCATCCCGGAAGGGAAAAGTGGCCTTCACACCATTGAATCACTCCGCAAGGCGATGGACATCGCCCACGAAGCTCCTTTCGAAGCCCCCGTTAAGATCTTTCTCATCGATCAAATGGAGCGGATGCAGCCAGCCGCCGCCAATGCCCTCCTCAAAACCCTGGAAGAGCCCACTCCCGACTCCTATTGGATCCTCCTCACTACCTCGCCCAACGAAATCCTCCCCACCATTCTCTCCCGCTGCGCTAAGCTCGCCCTTCACCCGCCCCATCCCAATCAACTCGCAGCCCAAGATCCCGAATCAGAGCAAGCGCGCAAGCTCCTCTTCACCCTCCTCCAGTCGCCGCCCCACTACGCCAAGCTCGCCCAAGCGCTCGAAGCCCTGGAACAGAGCCTGGAAACAGAAGATCCACTTCTCAAACACCGCCGTGCCCACCATCTCTTTACCTCCATCGCCCTCTACTACCGCGATCAAACCCTCCGCCACCTCGATCCTACCTCCACCCACCTCTTCTATCCAGATTTGCCCCCCCAGCCCAACATCCCCTCCTGGGAAGAGCCCCTCGATACAGCCCGCCTCGCCTTCGAGCGAAACTTCAAACTCTCCACCTGCCTGGAAACCTTCTTCCTCTCTCTCAAGAAATAGGCAAAAACTCCTTGGCCAAAAAAACGTCTGTGAATAATCTATGATGCAATATTTTTTTTGAGGAAAGGGCGATGTTTCGTCGAATCGCAATTGTTTTTGTGCTACTCATTTCCCTCGCGGGGTGTTCTCAGGGAAAAAAAGTTGAGGCTTTAACTTCTTCTGAAAGAAACGCCGTCGAAGCGGTCTTTCAACATGTTTTCCTTGAAGAAGGTGGGATTTATACATTATGGGGCGATAAGCCGATGACCGGTTTTATCATCTCGGAGAATTTCCGCGTGAAGGATAGAGAGATGAACTATCTTTCTCTTCAAGACTGGGTAATTTTTGAAAACGTTATTAAGGGATGTAAATTTCGCCGTTTTCATCTTTTTAAAATCCCACGAGAGATTTCAATTTCTGGAGCAGGTTCCTATCAAGATGGATATTTGGTGAATGTTCCTGAAACGGTCAAAACGATTCGCAGTCACTATGATGTGTTTAGGAAAACAGTCGGGTTCGATTTTGATCCCCTCGAACAAGTTTTGACTATGCAAAATCCCGATTCTTTATTTTGGGAAAAGGTGTTAAAGAATAAATGTCTTCTCGGCATTTTATTCGGTTATGGAGATCGGAATGCATCGCTTTTTGAAAAATGGCTAGATGGCTCGAGAGAAAATATTTCCTCTGGTTTTAGCGATCGACCTTCAGAGAAAGCAACGATTCAGAAATTTCCTCTGCCCGTATTTCGGATGTTTCCCTCTGCTGAAAATGAAAGATTAGTAGAAAAATACCGACAACAAAAACGAAAGATCCAACAACTCTATGAAGAAGAGGATTTTGTTTTGTTCACTTTATCAAACCTCTTCAGTTAACTTTTATCTATTGCGAAAAAATCTTTCTATAATTCATAGGTAACCTTAATCATTCCTTAATGTGAGGTTGTCCATGCATCCAGTGCCGTGGTACTTTTTTCCCTATCAGATGCCTTATCTACAAGCTGATCCAACTGGCGGACTTGTGGCTCCTTTTCCGATGCCTAAGTCGCCCACAAGATGGGAGGTGCTTTCGCCTACAGGCATACAGAGAAAGAACGAAGTACGAACTCCAAAGGGCTATACCAATCCTGTTAGAGAAAAAATTACGCAAGAGTTATGGGATTTAGCGATGGGAGGAGGAAAATGCGGATTGGAAAGGTATTTGCGCCATCATTTAATGGGGAAAAAGATCACTCCTCCTAAGACAATCGCCCCTTCTCCAATTTATCCGGGTGGGCCTTCAAGCTCTCGAGATACCAAAAATGTTTCTAGCGCCCTCGAATGGATTATAGAGGGAGTGCTTTTCTTTGGTTGCTCGTTTAAGTCCAATCCATGCTATCACGACTCTTTTTGCGATCATTATCCAACTTGTCGGAACTCTCATCGAGGAGATCCCTGGATTATTGTCAGTCATCAAAAGTTTATTATCACTCACGTGCAATTCAATCGATTTTCCGAAAAAGGAAATCACATAGATCAGATCAGTTCTATTCACCTACAAGTGAGAAGAGATTTGACATTGCATCGCAAATGGGAGTCGAAAATCGAAGAAGTTCTAAGTCAAATGAGAGACGATTTTGAAAAGAATCTGGCTTTAAAAGACCATGTCATTCCAAATTTTTGTCACTGGGAGGGTTGTTTTTATGGAAAGAGCCATTTTCCCAACTGCCCTAATTCCCACTCCTTTACCGAGCTTATGGCGCGAATGATTGAAAAACATCCCGATTTAGCGATGACCCGACTTTGCGAGTTTGAATTGGAAGACTGTCCGATGGGCGCTTCTTGCATTCATTCGCATGGGGGAGAACCCTATCGGATGAAGACAGAAAAAGGGTGGATATGGGTTGATCCTATTGAACAAATCGTACCTACTCCTCACTCGCTCCAGTTGATTAAAAAAGAAGAAATCACAGATTTGAAGAATGAACGATTGCATGAGCCATGCCACGGAAAATGAACCAATGAAAGGGCCATAGTAGGTACCAATAAAGTCGGCCTGACACACCGTTTGGACGGAAAATAGCTGTTTGGCGCAATTCTTGCCCTTCGATCTGGAACTCCAGCCAAGCTTCACCGGGCAGTTTCATTTCTGCATACAGGAGTAGTCGGCGATTTTTTTCATCTGCGACGAGTACGCGCCAAAAATCGAGCGCATCGCCTGCTTTTAGTTTAATTGGATGGGTTCTTCCTCTTCTAAGACCGATTCCGCCGACCGTTTTGTCTAATAGGCCCCGTATTCTCCAGGCCCAATTCATATAAAGCCACCCCCGTTCTCCACCGAGAGACCAAATCGACTTTTGGATCTGATCAGGACTTTCCCTAAACCGAACGGTCTGCTTGTTCACAATTGTTCCAAAATGAGGTGGCTGGATGTAGACTGCGAGATCAGGATTGATTGAATCTCCAATCGCATCTTTCCAGCTTGAGGGAACGTTATCCTCTTCAATTCTTTGAAAAGCGCGAGTGACAGCCTCTTGGAAAGTGAGCAATTTTTTCGGGAAAATTCGCTCAATGGCATGTTCTTTGCAAATCGCATTATTTTTCAAACTTTCTACAAGCGAACGAGCGAGTGGAAAACTCGCTGAAGTGACAAAATAGAGCCAAAGAGAAGAAAGTTTAGGTGTTAGAACCGGCACCGTAATGATGAAGCGCTTGTGACCGCGAAGGCGTGCAAATTCTAGGAGAAGTTCTTTGTAACTGAGAACGTCGGGTCCTCCGATTTCAAATTTTTTTCCAATGCAGGCGGGATGACCGAGAACTGAACAGAGATAGTCTAATACATCGCGTATCGCAATCGGTTGTACAAGATTATTCACCCATTTGGGTGCAATCATGATGGGCAATTTTTCTACCAGATCGCGAATGATTTCAAATGAGGCGCTGCCAGAACCGATGATAATCCCGGCCATCAAAGTCGTAACTGGGGTTTTTCCTGCTCTGAGTATTTCATCAACGTGTTTACGAGAGGCGAGATGACGAGAGAGGTTTTCTTCATTCGAGAGCCCGCTTAGGTAAATGATTTGCTTAGCTTGCGTTTTTGCGATTCGATCTCGGAAATATTCCGCCGATTTCGTTTCTAGCTCCGTGAATCGGCTAGCGGATGTTCCCATTGAATGTACGAGATAGTAGGCTGCGTCAATATCAGTGGGAATTTGTTCTAAAGAACTCGGTTTAAGAAGGTCGGCTTCGATGACCTGGACCCGATTTTTAATGGGAGAGGGGATCTGAAACCGATCTTTACTTCGAACGAGAGCAAAGACATCGTGCTGAGCTTCTCCAAGTTGGCTAAGAAGCCGTGTGCCGATGTAGCCGTTTGCCCCCGTCAGAAGTATTTTCATCAGACAACTGTGCCGTTGGCCTCGGTCATCATTTGACCATAAATCAATACGTTCCCTTCAAGCTTAATACCTCGCGTTGCGTAGACAATTTGAGTTTGCTCATGAGACCCGACTGTAGTGCCTGAACCAATATAGAGTTTTTTCTCTGCCACGAGAGGACCGCAAATATGACAGTTTGGACCTACATATATATTCCCTTGGGCATACAGATTTGCCAGTGTGGCTACCCCTTCCTCTAAGATCATATCGCCAGATGTTCGGATCGGTTTTTCTATGACCGCGCCACGCTCGATAAAGACCGACTGATCTGTAATCAATTCCTCTTTTACCGTAGTCCCAGCGGCAATGACCACGTGATGTTTTTTTAGTCGCAAAGCTCTCTGCGGAAGTTTTGCGTGCGATTCGGTGCAGATGGGAAGTGCGGAGAGATTTTTAAAACTCGTTTTTGGACCCAGAGTAAGGGATGCGAGGGATGTGGCATAAGATCCCAGCGAACAGTGTTCACCCGTCCGAATGTGTCCTGCTGCATCGATCCAATCGTTGATCGATACATCTGAGCCGAGAATGATCGATCGGTCGGAAGCGAGAGCTTTCAGCTCGGAATGGGAGGGAATAGAGGCATGCCCTTGAACATAAAATGAATCAGCAAGGGCTAAAGGCATTTTTCGTTCGTAGTCGCCTAGATGAGTTTGAGCCAATTTTCTCTGCTCCAAGCTAACTCGGCGAGGATTGCGAGCAAAATCGGCTGGATCAGTTAGCAAGCGATTGGGTCGGAAAGAGGGGAATAGGGGAGTGAGAGCTAAAGCGACAAACGCCATCGTCATCAGTCCTAGCGCAATAAAGACAATAAAACCCGTTTCCAACATGAACCTTCCTCCCGTAGAGATGTCTGTTTACTCTAATCGAAAAAAGGTCGTCGTAAAAGAAAAAAATTTAATTTGTGAACTTGCTCGACAAACCGAACTTTATGCGATGATTTTTTCCACGTTAAAAATAGCTAGGCTTGACAGGGTGTTTAGAAAACACCCTGTCGAGTGCTCAACTTAACGTTTGCGGCCGGTTGGATACCTGTGTTGAAGTTGGTTGTAACTGGGGTGGTTTCGTTGCTCTTGGATTACTTTCTGTTTTAATTTACGAGGCTCTCGAGATTTCACAGGCTTTGTTTCTTGAACATTCCGCGGTTCGAGTTGAATGTGAAAAGCCACTGGAACTGGGTCAACTCCTCTATTTTCATTCCTTTGAAGTTCCCAAAATTCTCTTCTCGCTTTCAATTCGATTAGATTAAACTGTAAAATCTCTCTCCGTACTGAAAGAAATTTTTTGAAAAGTCTTCCTTGCAGCTTATGAATTAATTGTTCACTTTCTACTAAAAGTTGTTCAATTTCCGTTTTTAAATGATTAAAAGTAAACTCTTCGTTTGGTTGATTCGCTCCAGCTGCAGTATATTCTTCTACTAACCTTCCAAGTGCTTTTGCTTTATATTTCGTCTCAAAAGGCGAAAATATCTCTTGATCTTTTGAGTCATGCCTTTTATCCCAGGAATACAATATAGCTTGAGACAAGCCCACAAGCAGCAAAAACGAACTGATCAATGAGATCTTGTTATCGAATGTTTCGAAAATATGTGAAATGAAGCTGCTTGCGCCTTCTCTGAAAGTCATTCCTTCTGTCGGCCTGGGTAATGTAACTATGCTATATACAAAAGTAGTGAAAGAACCAAGAACCCCTGGCAGAAAGCAAATCATAGGGTTACTAAAATGTTCAAAATATAAATTTTGGAAATTGTCGAAGGTATTGCGCATTGTTGTGGCTGCGGCTTGGCTGAAAGTCATGAGCTCTTTACCAACTGCTTGAATCGTGGGAAGAACAACTGGGTCAAGATAGTTTTTCTTTAAGTGTGTTAGGGTGCGACCTGCTTTGCGAGCTGCATTCCCACCAAAATCGACCAAACTACTGCCTGCTGATTGGATGGCGTTAATCATTTTAAATCCTTATTATTTATTAGTAAGTAATATTGTAATAAATATATTAATATAATTGAAAGAATATGTAAATAATGGGATATCCCGATTAGTCTTATATCAGTGAGAGGAAAAAAGTTTAATTTGTGAGTTTGCCCGACCAACCGAGTTTGGTGCGGAGGGTGGAAAAATATTCGTGCCGATGAAGATTGACAAGCTTGAACGTTCGCGTCGATTTTTGAACCCGTAGAGAATCGCCCGTCGCAATACTGAGCGATTCAAGTCCATCGGCTCTCACTTCCAGCGGGTCGTATTCATTTAAGTATTTGATTTCGATTATTCGATCTGCCGTAAGCACAATCGGACGATTCGAAATCGTATGGGGACAGATCGGCGTAATGACCACCGCATCGAGCGAGGGACTGATAATGGGACCACCGGCAGCCAAAGAATAAGCCGTTGATCCATTCGGGGTGGCAATGATGATCCCGTCGGCAACGAAGGTATTTACATAAACACCATCAATGTGGATAGCGAGCTCAATCAGACTGTGGTTTGCAGCTCGGTGAATGACGATATCATTAACGGCTCGGATCGATTTATTCTGATTGCTCCCCTCAAGGACGAGGCGCTCGTTGATTGAATAAGCGCCATGGAGAAGATCATGTAAGCTTGGATAGATATCTTCTGTCGGCACATCGGCCATAAAGCCCAGATGGCCTAAATTGATGCCGAGAATCGCTGCATTGAGATGGGCATATTGGTGGGAGAGGCGCAAAATCGTGCCGTCTCCTCCCATAGAAATGAGAAATTGAATGGAATGAGGATCGATTGAGGAAATGGGTTTAGCGCCGATTTCAGATGCTTTTTCATCTTCTGCGACCACCGTAATTCCGTGCTTTTCAAGAAATTTCCTGATTTCGATCGCAATGGCATAGGATTGCTTCTTTCGCTCATTGGGAAACAGGGCGATCACTTTAGGCATTCTAGACTCCAAGTCTTATTTTGCCAGATTGGGGGTTGAAAATATAGTCCGAAGTGGTAGAATCCCTAGCCTTATGAATCTTTCCTGGTTTAAAGACCGAAGCATAAATCTCTTATTTTTCCTGATGTTCGGAATCGTTTGCCTTCTGAATGTCAACTACGCGGTTCTCCGCAGCGCCCGAAATGCCCTGGCTGTAGCCGATCTCGGCGGCGGCGCAGGATCGATCCCCTGGTTTGAGCTCTGTGGCACCATGCCCGGGGCCGTCCTCATGACCTTTGCCCTGACTTGGATGATCAACCGATTCTCGATCCGCCGGGTCTTTTTCATCGTCATGGCGACTTTCGTTGGCTTTTTCCTCTGCTTCGCTTTTGCTATTTATCCATTCTTACCCCAATTAAAACAATTTTTGCTGCGCGCTGACTGGATCCCCGCTCATCTGACCTTAGCTCAGCTTCTTCCTCAGTTCATCTCCATGCTCTTCTTTGTGATGGCTGAACTTTGGAAAATTGCCCTTCTCACCGTTCTTTTCTGGGGCTTTATCAACCAATATATCCCTTATGAGAGCGCTAAAAAGTATTACGCCCCTCTGATGTTGGGTGGCAGCGTCGGAACCATTGCAGCTAGCCCTCTGATTTCACTTTGCACTTCCGACCTGATTTCAGGTCAGTCCTGGAGTCAATCGCTCTGTTGGATGATGATCCTACTGGCTATTTTAAGTCTGCTAACCGCCTGGATGTTTTCAGCCCTTTTTCGCCTGTTTTCCGCCTTCGAAAAGCAGCAGGTTCAGCCTGAGGAAACGATTCATAAACTCGAACCAGAACCTCTTTCTGTTTGGGAGAGCTTCCGCATCTGCCTCAAATCGCGCTATCTTCTTCTTTTGGCTTGGGTCACCATTGCCGATTACATCGCTTATGCGCTCGGTGAGGTGATCTTCCTAGATGTGTTGAAACAAAAATTCCCCGATCCCCGCGTTTACTGCGATTTTATGGGAAAACTTTCCTTCTGGAACGGCCTTCTTACGGCCTTTAGCGCGCTCGTCATCACTCCCTACCTTTTGCGCCGCTGCCGCTGGATTGTCGCTTCTCTCGTCACCCCCATCTGCCTTCTCGTTACAGAAGGGGCTTTCTTTTTCACCCTCTGGCATCCAGTCTATTCGACCGATCTCGAGCTCCTCATCCTCTTCGGCTCTCTTCTGTTTGTTCTCGTCCGGACAGCGAAGTACACCCTCTTTGACACTTCGAAAGAGATTTCATTCCTTCTTCTACCTCCTCTTGAGAAGATGCAGGGGAAGCTCATCATCGATGGGATGTGCGCGCGCATAGGTCGCGGTAGCGCGTCTTTCCTCAGCCTCTCTCTCATCCAAATTTGCGGCGGCGTCCTCGCCACCGTCCCAATAGCCGGAGCTATTGCCATCTCGATCGCTGCCAGCTGTGTTTTCGCCACCTCTCGTCTCGGTACATTAGTAGAAGAAAGAAGACCCGTTCAGTCATAGAGAAAGAAGAAAAACCAACAGACAGTCGGGTGGTTACGCTCCCGCTCCACCCCCGCTGCCCCGGGGCCCTACCTGAGACTTCGCCGACCAGGGCTTCGCCCTTATCGCGTGCTCGCCCTCGGTCGTGCAAAGCACTGTCCCTTCGTGCTGCGCTGCAATTCTGCTTTGTCTCAGCGGGCATTGGCTGCTCAAAGCGCTCCAGCTTCGCTTTCGCGTCCTTTCGCAGGTTGCCGCCACGAAGTTGGCGGC
>JBEHXF010000013.1:0-45336 GCA_048498835.1 Chlamydiota bacterium
GTGCACACCTCGAGGCTCTGGGATCATCTCATCCACAATACCGAGTTCAAGCAGATCTTCAACATGCATTTTCAATGCGGAAGCGGCTGTGGCATTTTTCGATGGATCTTTCCAGAGAATCGATGCGCAACCTTCTGGAGAAATCACCGAGTAATAAGAGTGTTCCAACATTCCAATTGTATCTCCGACGCCCACGCCAAGCGCTCCGCCAGAGCAACCCTCACCGATCAAAATGACGATGATGGGTGTAGGCAGACGGGCCATTTCCCAAAGATTATTCGCAATCGCCCAACCTTGGCCTCGCTCCTCAGCTGTGAGTCCTGGATACGCACCTGGGGTATCAAGAAGTGTCACAACCGGGATTTGGAATTTTGCCGCCAGACGCATGCAACGCATCGCTTTTCGGTATCCTTCAGGATGAGGCATGCCGAAGTTTCTTCGAATACGACTGTCGGTATCTTTCCCTTTCTCTTGGCCGATGATCATAAATTTCTGGCCGCCGATTTTTGCCAATCCTGCGATGATCGCATGGTCGTCTTGGAAAGTTCGATCGCCAAAGAGCTCAATAAACTCTTCGCATACATGTTCGATGTAGTCGATCGAGTGGGGGCGTCCTGGGTGTCGACAAATGGAAACGCGCTCCCAAGGCTTTAACTGGGAATAAACCGTTTTCTTGAGATGATCGAGTTTCTTCTCCATTTTGGCCAGCTCGTCTGAAGACCAAAGGGGGCTATTCTGATTTTGCTCCCTCAGTTTTTCCAGCGTTTGCTGCACTTCTAAGATCTGTTTCTCATGGGCCAAAACGGTCACTACAATTCCTCTCGTTATTTTTTCTCTACAATTTTTTTTCTACACCAGGCAACTTCGCGTCCCGGTAATCTTTCACCAGCTCCACCGTTGTGGGCTTAGTGAGAACAATCGCAAAAATTTCTTCGACATCTTCGGCAGCAAGTCGAATGCATCCATCGCTGTCATATTTGCCGAGTTTGCTTGTATCTTCGACATATTGACCGCTGACCGGATCTAAAATCCATGGCGCGCCATGCAAGCCATATCCTTTCGCCGATTCACTACACCCTTCGAGCTCTTTTTCAAAAGGAATCCAGCGGGTCCCAAACACCCGGAGCATTTCGATCTTCTCATCTTGGAAGATCCCCATTGTTCCAGGCTTATAAATCGCTACTTTTTCACCTAATTCGTAGCGGCCAACAGGAGTCAAATATCCCGATGCTCTCGAAGAATCGACACGGCCGAGACCGACGCGATAGGTCTTCAATAAGACTCGCTCATTTGCATCTTGATCGACATAGTAAAACCACATGCGGCAGCGCGATAAATCGATCAACAAATGGAAGGCGATATTTTTATCCTTGCGAAAGACATTGAATCGATCGCCTGGAGAAATCTTCTGCGTAAAGTAGTCGGCCTTTCGGTTCAGACTGCGTGCGATAAAGTGGCGCGAGGTCGCAAAATAGTTCGCATAATCGGCAATCCAAGCTGGGCGCCCTTTGAGCCAAGGTACTCGACTTGTGTAAGAAACCGTCTCTACAATCGGCAGCTTCGAAGAATCGAGTGCAAAGAGCTGGGCAATGCGATTCACTTCGGGCAATTCATCCGAGGAAATGGGCGTTTTCTCCACCGGTTTCGCAATCGGCTTTTTCACTTCGAGTTTCGGTACTGGCGGAGGCGGAGGCGCGACTACAATTGGAACTTGAACAGGCTGCGGGATTTCCTCTGCAGCAACGCGCGTTTCCTTTCCTTTCTTAATCCATGCAACAGCGCCAATTGCGCCAAAAAGAACGAGAGATCCAATTAAAAATTTACTTGCAGTCGACACCCAAATCTCCTACTCAATTCAATCTTTGCTCGGCCGCTCATTATCCAGTATATAGGACTATTTGGCAACGGGTCGAATCTGAAAAGAGAGAGTCCCATCAAAGGGGGGTAGCCAGAGGGCGAAGAGGAATGAGGTTCCCCAAAAGCAACCCTCTCCAGCTAAAGGGATTAGCTCCATGCGCAGAGCTCGATCAAATACAAAGGCAACCGTCAATCCACCGACTTCAAAATCAGCCCGGTTCGATTCACCTGAAAATTTTTGCAGACTTTTGGGTTTAAAATGTTTGTTATTCAAAATGGCTGTATCGGCCGAAAGATAAAAACTGAGGGCGATCGGTTTTTTAGGATCCATTCCGATTTGCTGCCACGAAATAGAAATCCCTTGAGCCTCCACCTTAGGCTGCATCTGGAACCACGTCTCAGATGAAGCCGCGGGGCGGAACCAGCCTCGATCTGAAAGAGTCGTATCAACTCCGAATAAAGTGGAATCGCTCAACGGCGCACCTTGCGGTCCAAAAGCGGGAATCACCAATGAGCCAATCCGCATAGCGCCCGCTGCAGTCCCCTTGCCACAAAGACTCAGAGCCAACAATGAGTCGGCCGATTGAATCAGACGATAACCCAATAAAGGCTCAGCCAAGGCCTTCTCTCTTACCTCAATCTTCGGTTCAGACTGAAAAAGAAAACGGAAAAAAGGATCTTTTGGCAGATCTTCTCGATAAAATTGATCGGCCTCTTTTCCACAGGCCATGAGAAGAAGAGCGCATGAAAGAGCAGTCTCTCGCTCATCGTACTGCGATTCAATCGTCCATAGAGTAGTCAGTCGGCTCTCAATCAAAGGGAGTAACCAACCTGCTAATTTTTCAGCAGCTAATTGAAAGGCAGCCATTCCCCTCTTTCTCGCATATAAAGACCAAAGAAGAGCGAGCTGGCAACATTCAGCAATCCGAGGAAACCCACCTTGATAAAGTGGAGCTGCTCCCGAAGGAAGTTGAACAGGAAAAAGAGGAGGTGCTGTTGGACTCGCATCCCATTGCTTCAGTAATTGCGTCGGCAAGAACTGAGAAGACCAAGGAGATGAGAGAGCCATTTTTAAAAGCTCCCCAGAACCGGGCGACGCAAAGAGATGCCGCACACGGCGATAATGCTCTAAAGGAGTCTTGGGATCGGCAGTCTGAAGGAGAAGCTGAGTTACCTCAGCTTCTGAACAGCCTGACTGAAAATGCTCGACCCAAGGAGCAGAGACGAGCGATTGTTCCATCATGTCTAATCTAATAGTTAAAAGACTATTCGATCAGTTTGCGCATTTTCTTGCCAGGCGTAAATTTAACCGCCTTGCGCGCAGGGATCACGATGGGCACAGCCGCATTTTTTGGATTTCGTCCAATTTTCTGTTTTCTCTCTACCACTTCAAAGACGCCAAAGTCGCGAAACTCGAGACGGTCTCCTTGAGATAAAGTATCTGTCATGGCGTCGAGAAAAGCCTGAATGACATTTCGCACATCATTCGGGTGCAACCCGCGCACTTGTGAAATGTTCTGTATCAGCTTCTTTTTGGTGACCGTCGCCATATCCAGGCTCCTTATTTCGGGTAGAGTGTTTGTATTCTTCTTATCTGTATTGTTGTCAGACAAGCTGTTGTCTCCTTCATTTGGGCTTTACGCCAGTTGGCGCCCAAGAGTGAACCAAACCCAAATTTTATCCTCTATCGACAGCGTATAAGTCTACGTCTAAGAGGGTTCACGAGTTCAAAATATCGATTGTCGATTAATTTTCAAATAGTTTTTATCAGAAAAATGAAAACTTCTGAAAAAACATTAAGAGATTTGTAGGAGCATTCTCTTTTTTTTGCCAGCGCTAAAGAGTAAAAACTTCCCATCGATTGCATCTTTTTCAACTAAAAGAAGTGTAGGATCTTCAACGCGTTCGTTATTTAGATAAGCGCCACCATTTTTAATGAGGCGTACAGCTTCCGATTTGCTGGGCAGAAGGCCCATTTTTACCACAACATCAACAAATTTTTGTCCGATCACTTCACTTTTATCAAGCGCAGCGCTCGGCATATCTTTGATCAACTCAGCAAGCACATCGCCGCTCAAAACAGCCTCTGCGCCAGGACCCATCCCTTCCGTCACGCGAAGAGCCGCTTGCAAGCCCTCTTCCCCGTGAACAAATCGGGTGACCTCTTCTGCGAGTCGTTTTTGCGCTCTGTTTGCCACATACGCTGCGTCTTGCATCTGCCGTTCAATCGCCTGAATCTCTTCAAGCGGCAAAAAAGTCAGCATCTTCAACAAACGGATCACATCTGCATCGGGAATGCTAAATAAATATTGGTAAAATTTATAAGGCGATAACTTTTCAGGTGAGAGCCAGATCGCCCCTTCTTCACTCTTGCCAAATTTTTTCCCATCGCTGCGGACAATCAATGGGAAGGTCAAACCAAAGAGCTGCTCTCCGCCCATCTTTCGATTGAATTCTGTTCCCGCCGTAATGTTGCCCCACTGATCGCTCCCGCCCATTTGAACGGTAACGCCATGATTCACATTTAAATAATGGAAATCGTAAGCCTGCAAGATCTGATAGCTAAACTCAGTGAAGCTAATCCCATCTTCCGATTGGATTCGCGCCTTCACACTATCCTTGGCTAACATTTGCCCCACGCGGAAGTGTTTGGCCACATCACGCAAGAAATCAATCAAAGTAAAGCGGGCAAACCAGTCGTTATTATTTAAAATAACCGGTTTTGGACCGCTAGAAAAATGGAAAATCTTTTGAAAGAACGCACCGATCGATTGTACGTTCCTCTCTAAAGTAGCGTCATCGAGCAGATTTCGCTCGGCGCTTTTTCCCGATGGATCACCAATGCGACCGGTTGCCCCGCCTAAAATTACATAAGGCGTGTGACCAAATTTTTGAAACCAGGCCAGAGCTATGATGCCGACTAAGTTCCCCAAATGAAGACTATCAGCCGTTGGATCGAAACCGACATAGGCCTTCACCGGATGCTTGACCTTGTCCCGCAATTCAGGACTGGTCAAGGCATCGATAAAGCCCCGTTCTTCTAGAATATCAATCACTTGTTTCATTGCACTGCAATGATAGAGGGATACTCGATTTTATGCAACGGGAGCTATCTGGTTCGTGTCACTGATCTGCTTCATGACCGCTTTTACCTTGGCACTATAAAGTGGATCTTCTTTCATACCACCTTGAGTGAAGAGGCTCAGACCCTTTCCAGGCACTGAAACTCGATCTTGCTGGCTGCGCTCGTAGAGCGCGGGAATAACTTCTTTCACTTTTTGAAGATTTTCCGGCGTGTACTCTTTATTTTCCTCTGCGATCTGTTCAGCTAATTTTCTACGTTGACGAGCGATGATGTGGCTTTCCTCTGCGATATTGACCATGATCGGCCTCCTTGCACGCAATACACCCTATAACAAAAAGATTTAAAAAACCATCGAAATTTCTTTAAGGAATATGCTACTCTCTGAGTTATGAGCATCGAACAAGCAAAAGCAGCGGCAGGCCGCAAAGCAGCTGAATTCATTGAAAGCGGGATGATTGTGGGACTCGGCACCGGTTCAACAGCTGCGCATTTCATTACCGCCCTCATTGCGCACTGTAAAAAAGGGCTTAAAATTCAAGCAGTCGCCAGCTCGCGCCACTCCGCCGATCAAGCCTCTCAGGGCGGCATCCCGGTCGTCGATATCAATTCGGTTCCACACATCGACATCACGGTCGATGGCGCAGACGAAATCGATCCGAAAAAAAGGATGATTAAAGGCGGCGGCGGTGCACACGTGCGAGAAAAAATTCTCGCCTCTTCATCCAATGAAATGATTGTCATCGTCGATGAATCAAAGCTCGTCCCTTCCGTCGGGCGCCACAAACTCCCCGTCGAAATTCTATTCTACGGCTCCCCCGCCACTCGCTCCAAAATCGAAGACGCCGGCTACAACGGCACTTGGCGCCTCAACAAAGACGGCACTCTCTTCATCACAGAAAACGGCAACCTCATCTTCGATATCCAATTCGAAACTCCCCCCTCTTCCCCCGAAAAGGAAAACGACACCCTTCTTCACATTCCCGGCGTCGTCGACACCGGCTTTTTTTTTCACATCGCAGGCCGCGTGATCGTGGGCAAATTCGATGGCACGGTCGACCTCCTCCCCTAACAAATGACCACCAAGAAGAATAACAAAGATCCGCACAAAACGTACGAAAAAATTCACCACAGAGATAGACAACCACAGAGGCGGAGGGAAGCCCTCCGCACCTCCCCCAAAAAGAGTTAACGCAGAGGACGCAGAGGCGGGAATGCCCTTCGGTCAAGTCGGAACTGCAGCAGTTTATAACCCGGAGCCCCCGCTTGAGCGTCAGCTCAAATCACGAGGGAAATTTTTTTTATCAAGCGCCACAAAAGACTCCCATTATTTTATCTCGCTTAGATAAAAAAATTTGCGTCGGGATGAGTTTTTGCGCAGCAAAAACAAGGGGGCTCTTTTTGGGGTGCGGGGCTTCCCCGCCTTTGTGGTTGTCTATCTCTGTGGTGAATTTTTATCCTGTCGCCGCTTTGCGGCGATCCTACCCGGCGCTTCGCCGGATCTGTGTTATGACTCTTCTTGGCGGTCATTTTTTCACATATTAGGTTGGGCTCCGGCTTCGAGAATCCATTCTTGAATTTTTTTCCAAACAGATAAATTGGCAATAGGACCGTAATGTCCTCCGAAATTTAACCGAAAAGACCGAGACGGGTCGTGGTTGATGAACGCATGCGTCATCGGAACCGCTGGATCGCAAGAACTGCCAATACTACAGTAGCGCTTGAATACTCTGTCGGAAGTTTGCGCCAAAACCACCAATCTTTCTCTGAGCGGACTCTGTAGCCGCATCTGTTCCGATCCTTTGTATTTAGTTTTTTTTCTCCAGAATTTCAGCAAAGGAACGCCGTGCCAAGGAGTCTGAATCGTGATCACTCGAAGAACATTCGATTGAATCCTTTCTGCCGCTCCTAGTTCTGCAAATGTCGCTCCCACGAGTCCACCCATCGAATGGCCGACGATGATGAGATCTTTCCTGCCAGTCTCTTCCTGGATTTTTTGCACCTGTGGAACAATTTTTCTTTCCACATATTCTTCCCATCCGTCTTCCATCTCATTTGTCACAAGACCAGCATAATCCACTGAATAGATTGAGCCACAGAGACGCTCTTTTTCCAAAAAAGAACGGAGGCCCACATATTCAGTTTGATTGAAGCCTGATCCATGAAGCAAGAGCACCGGAGGACGGTCTCGAATGGCTTGTTCAGCCGGCGGATTAAAATTGGGACGGGCGATCCATGAATACAGAGATAAAGCGCCGCCCACTGGGAGCAAAAGGACATCGAATAAAACAGACAAACCCGATCGAATTGGGGCTGAAAGGACTCTTCCCACCTTCTCGCCATCCGTTTCAGGAAGCGCGACACGGCTATTTGGGGGCAATAAAACATTCAATCGAATCACCCGATCTCGCAGTTTAGACAACTCTTCTTGCTGTACATCTGAACCGATAACAGGAACGGAATGGATGATTTCGATCGCCGCGCGAAGTGGTTCATATTCGCGATAATTTCCCTCGAATTCAACCTGAGGCATAACTTGATGTTCCGGCCACTGATTGAGCACTGCAATCGCTGAATGAAAATTCAAAGGCGTAATGGATGTCATAAGTTCCTCCAAAAAAGTAGGGAGTTACTTTACGCCAGGCAGAAAAAAAAGCAAACTTTAAGCCTATTTTCGATTCAAAAAATTAAAGACAACCTCTAACCTCCCATTTAATATTATTACTCGCTTTAAAACCTGAAATAGTGTATAATTTTTTTTATTAAAAAGGATTAAAAATGACAATTAATACGACCCTACTATCTATCCCTAATTTAAATAATTTTAATGAGATGGAACGGGGCGAACGAATAAATCGTTTATCAGACCTACAATGCTCCATCTGCCTAGAGAGCATTGAAGAAGGCGCCGCCATTCATATCTATTGCGCAGATATGAGACATGCGATCCATTCGGAATGTGCAAATCCTCTTGTGAGGGCTTGTCCAAGCTGTAGAGTACCAGCCCAAGACCCACAAGTAAGATTGCCACAGATTAATAGAACGAGGCAATGGACAAGAGAGCGGAAATTTGAATGCGCTTTGGCAACCTTCTTCTTTCTCGCGATAGGGGGACTTGGATTCGCACCCCTCTATTCCCATTAAATTGAGGCATCTCCCTTGCAATTCCAATAAGCTTTCTTGATAAAGTATAGGGAGAAGAGAAAAACTCTTTAATAATTTATATTGAACTTGTGTTGAGCGAGGCGGAGAATGGCCGCGATCGCCTTTTCTGCATCGACTCCTTCAGCCTCTACTGTTACCTTAGCTCCCCGCTCTGCAGCCAACATAAGAATACCCAGTAGCGACTTGGCGTTGACCTGAGTATTGCGATAAGACAACGTGATCTGGGCATTGAAATTGGCCGCGCAGCGAACCAATTCGGTCGATGGCCTGGTATGAAGTCCTTTATCATTGAGAACAACAAAGACAGCTTTCGATTTCGTTTTCATAATTCCACTCGTGCGGCATCAAAAGGAATTAAACCTTTCAGAAATATTTTGCAATCTCTTTTCTATGCTAGACAGGTCAGAAACAATCGGTTTGCAAAAATATTCATATAGACCTAATCTCTTTTCTTCATTTTTTTGGAGTGAAACTTATGTGGGACAATTTTCAAATTCAGATGAGCCCATTCGGATATCTCACGTTTTCCTTCCAAAAAATTCCCCTCCTTTTTGCCGCTAAATTCGCTAAGATCGATCCTACTAGCATTCGAATAGAGTTTGGTCAACCTTCGGCCATTCATGACTTGGATTTTATGTGCCAAAATGCTGCAAAGGCCGATGAATTAGCTCACATACTCTCACTCAATAAAATCGAGGAGACAAAAGAAATCATAAAAATAGACAAGTGGGAAATTACACCCTGGGATCTCAAAGACTATTCGGAAATTGAACAGCTGCTTTTAGGATCTTGCTGGCCCCAACTTTTTTTCAATTTCTATCCCTAGTTCCGCTTCTTCTTTGGAGACCTTATGAATATCCATTTTCCAATCCAAATCGACCAGCAAAAAATGCTTACATTTGGTAAATGGCAGGTTCCTTTAACTTATGCGACTAAATTTTCTCATCTAAATGCTACAAGTATTCGAGTGGGTTTTCAAAAACCAGCGTTTCGAAAAAGCTTGGATCTTATGTGCCAAACTGCAGCCCAAGCCGACGAAGTTGCCCGCCATCTTCTCGGCCATCAAATCGTTCAAGTAAACGAAATTAGCGACACACCTTTTCCCATAGAGATTGAAAAACCTGAAATATCGGATCCATTAATGAAGATATTAAATGGAATGTTTATGGGTAGGCCTATCTCCTCAAAAGAGGAACTGGTAATCATCGATTTGGGTGAAAATCAATGCGACGAAGTAAAAGCAAAATAGAAAATTTCCAATTCTTTACAAAAAACTAGCTTGACGATTAGCATTTTCCACCACTTTATGAGGAAAATTTAATGAATGTAAACCTCCCGATTCAGATCGATCAACAAAATGTTCTCACGTTCGGACAATGGAAACTACCGCTAGAGCATGCAACTAAGTTCACACTTCTAAATGACACTAGCATACGATTAAGTTTTAAAGACCCGGCAGCAATAAAAGATTTAGACCTTTTATGTAAAACCGCAGCTAAAACTAAAGAACTCGCAGATCAACTGCTAAAAAATCAGATCCCTAAAGAAGCATTCATTACTGATAAAGACTGCACGATAATTGAAATCAATGGACCCAATTCTGAGCTTGACTTATTTGCACTCTTTTCAGGAAAACGCGCGATTCCGATTGCGCAAGTACAAATCATCGATTTGAATGCAATTTACAGCGATGAGACAAAAGTGAATTGAGGGATGAATGTAAACTTCCCCATCCAAATCGATCAGCAAAAAATGCTTACGTTTGGCGACCGAAAGCTCCCGCTCACGCATGCCACCCGATTCGCTCGTATAGACGAGACGAGAATTCGAGTAGCCTTTCAAGATCCGGCTGGGATTGGGATCTTGGATTTTATGTGCCAAACTGCCGCAAAAGCGGATGAGTTGGCTCGGCTACTTTTGGATAACTTCATTGAAAAAACCAATGATATTGATGAAGATGCCCCTTTAAAAATCAAGCCAGAAGTGGGAGTGTATGAGAAACAGATAGTGGACCTGCTATCTGGAAACTTCACCACCCGAGAAACGGGACTAAAACCTATAAAAGAGATGGAACCAGAGGCGGATAACGACCTAAAAGCTGTTTTAGTAGCTTTTGAAGAATTTCTACGCTTGAACGGAGCTCAAAATCACGAAGCCAAACAAGCTCTTGAAGAAGAGGGGTAAGCCCCTCTTCAGAGATTCTTCTTCAGTTCTTGGACGAGTTGATTGAACCGGTTCAGAGTGGCTTCAATTGGCGCTGTACTGGTCATATCCACACCCGCATCTTTCAGAAGATCGAGCGGATACTTGCTGCCGCCTGAGGAGAGGAATTTGAGATATTTATCTCTCGCCTCTGTCGACTTCGTCGCCTTTTCATTAAGCGCCATCGCAGCCGAAAGACCTGTTGCATATTGATAGACGTAGAAGTTGTAGTAGAAATGAGGTATGCGCGCCCATTCTCCTTCTAACTCTGCATCAATTGCCAGCTCAGGGCCGTAATAGTCGACCAAGAGGCCTTTGTAGATCTGATTGAGAAGAGCCGGCGTAAGCGGTTGCCCTTGCTCGACGAGTTCGTGAATCTTCAATTCAAACTCAGCGAAGAGAGTTTGGCGGAAGATCGTAGAGCGAATTCGGTCGATCTGATCACTGAGGAGGAAGGCCCGCTCGCTCTTGCTCTTCGATTTTTTCAGGAGATGATCCAATAAGAGCAGCTCATTGAAAGTAGAGGCCACTTCTGCAACGAAGATGGGGTAATGAGAGTAGATATAGGGCTGGTTTTTGCGACTGAGATAGCTGTGCATGCTGTGGCCAGCTTCGTGGGCGAGCGTCATCACATCGTGAAGTGTGCCATGAAAATTGAGGAGAATGTAGGGCATGCTGTCATAGCAACCGCTCGAATAGGCGCCGCTTCGTTTTCGAGCATTTTCATAAGGATCGACCCAGCGATCTTCTGTGAGGCCCTTGCGCAGCGCTGACTGATACTCTGCTCCAAGCGGCGCAACTGAATCGACCACTGCCTGACACGCTTCTTGATAGCTCATTTTCGTATCGCTATTTTCTACGAGCGGCGACATCAGATCGTATGCATGGAGCTCATCGACTTTCAGCACCTCTTTTCGAAGGCGGAGATAATCTTCCATGAAAGCGCGCCCTTTTTTCACCGTTTCGATGAGACGCGTGACTACGGTCGGTTCGATCTGATTGCCAAATAGAGCTGCGCTCACACTGTTGTTGAAGGTGCGAGCTTTTGCATTAAATACGTGGGTGTTCACCTGTCCCTGGAGTAGCTCGCAAAGCGTGTTAGCGTAAGAATTATAGCCTTGCATGAGGTGGAGGAAGGCGGTCTTGCGCAAATTGCGATCGGGAGAAGAAACGAGAGGTAAATAAGAACCATTGGATAGCGGATGTTCTTGACCATTCGAATCGACGGCAGGCTTAAAATTCATGTCGGCATTGGTCAGAGCGGCAAACGCTTTATAAGAAGAGTCGAGAGCCTTACCAGAAAGAGCCAAGAGCTCTTCTTTATCTTGCGGCAAAGTATAGGGGCGCATCCGCACGATTCTCTCCAACGAGAAACGATACGGCTTAATCGAGGGCTCATTCATGAGACGCTCGATTGCTCGATCGTCGAGCGAGAGGATCTCGGGTTCCATCCAAGCAGTCTCGAGGCGAAATTCGTGGTTGAGCGAACTAATCAATCCATAGTTGCGCTTGTATTCATCATTCCCGAGATCTTCATCCATACGCAGATGAGCATAGGTCGAGAGCTTGCTCAAAGCTCGATCGAGCGAGAGGTAACGCTCCATAAAATCGACCATGACCCGAGGATCTCCCAACTTGCCCTGAAACGCTTTGAGCTCTGGCCAGCGCGGAGAAGAGTCGCTCCCTTTGACGCTGGTGAGTTCCTGCATCCAATGAGTCGCGTCTGTATAGAGCGCTTCCACATTCCATTTTTGATTTTGAGAAAGCTCCGATCGGGATGGGGGCATATTCTTTTCCTCGTTAGATTTCAATGACTTAAGAGCGCACATTCCAGGCGCTGCCAATACAATGGGCGCCGCGATTAGCAATCGACTAAACGTTCTGCTAAATCTATTTGCAAAAAATGGTCTCATTAGTTATATTCCTTTCCAGAGTTATAGCAAAGAATTTCCCCTTAAGGCTTTTAAAGTCAGGGGGATTAAACATGGAGAATAGCATGGCCCAACAAACGGAAAAAAAGCTGGCGTTGAAGCCTCTTGGAAACCGCGTTCTTGCACAGCGTTTGGAACCAGAAGAGAAGATGAAGGGCGGGATCATCCTCCCCGATTCAGCAAAGAAAAAACAAGAGACCGCGAAAGTGATCGCAGTCGGTCCAGGTACACGTCTCGATGATGGAAAAGTTTTACCCATTCCACTCAAAGTCGGCGACAAAATTTTAATGGATAAATACTCTGCCCAAGAAGTCACGCTCGATGATGAAGAGTATCTCATTTTAAAAGCTGACGACATCATTGCTATCATCGAATCATAATTTTACTGGAGAATTTGCAATATGGCACCCAAAAACATTAAGTTCAAGGAAGACGCGAGACAGAAGATTTTGAAAGGCGTCCGCACCTTGGCATCGGCTGTAAAAGTCACTCTCGGTCCTAAGGGCCGCAACGTCGTAATCGACAAAAAATTCGGCTCCCCTCAGATCACAAAAGACGGCGTAACCGTCGCGAAAGAGATCGAGCTCGAAGACAGACACGAGAACATGGGCGCTCAGATGGTGAAAGAGGTCGCGAGCAAAACCGCAGACAAAGCGGGCGACGGCACCACGACAGCGACCGTTCTCGCAGAAGCGATCTACAGCGAAGGCCTTCGCAACGTCACCGCTGGAGCCAACCCAATGGAAATCAAAAAAGGGATTGAGCTCGCGGTCAATGCAGTTGTCGAAGAACTGAAAAAATTGAGCAAGCCGATTAAAGACGCGAAAGAGATCGAGCAAGTCGCTACGATTTCCGCAAACGGCGATAACGATATCGGCTCCATCATCGCAAAAGCAATGGACCGCGTCGGCAAAGACGGCACAATCACAGTCGAAGAAGCAAAAGGCTTTGAGACAACACTCGAAGTCGTCGAAGGGATGAATTTCGACCGCGGCTATACCTCCGCCTACTTCGCAACGAACGCCGAAACGCTCGTATGCGAATACGAAAATCCCTACATCCTCATCTACGAGAAAAAGATCTCCTCGATGAAAGAGTTTCTCCCGATCCTCCAAGCCGTTGCTGAGTCGGGCAAACCGCTCCTCATCATCGCTGAAGATGTCGAAGGGGAAGCGCTCGCTACTCTCGTCGTCAACCGCCTCCGCGCAGGTCTCAAAGTCGTCGCTGTCAAAGCGCCCGGCTTTGGCGATCGCCGCAAATCAATGCTTGAAGATATCGCTGTTCTCACCGGTGGTCAGTTCATCACCGAAGACATCGGCATCCAGCTCGACAAAGTTACGATCGAAATGCTCGGCCGCTGCAAAAAAGTGATCGTCAAGAAAGACGACACGACCATCGTCGATGGCTCTGGCAATAAGAAGACCATTACCGATCGCGTCGCTCTTCTCAAGCGTCAAATCGCAGAAGCGACCTCCGACTACGATCGTGAAAAGCTTCAAGAGCGCCTCGCAAAACTCTCTGGCGGCGTAGGTGTAATCCGCGTCGGCGCAGCGACTGAAATCGAGATGAAAGAGAAAAAAGATCGCGTAGATGATGCGAAAGAAGCGACGAAAGCAGCAGTCGAAGAGGGTATCCTCCCAGGCGGCGGCACAGCGCTCATCCGCAGCTTGCCCATCGTAGAGAAGCTCATCCAGACTCTCTCCGGCGACGTTAAGATCGGCGCAGAAATCATTCTTCGCTCGCTCTCCTATCCGCTCCGTCAAATCGCAGAAAACGCGGGCAAAGAGGGATCGATCGTCGTGCAGCAAGTCGCATCGATGAAGACCTACGAAGGCTACGACGCCCGAGAAGACGTCTATGTCGATATGATGAAGAAAGGGATCGTAGATCCGACGAAAGTCGTCCGCTGCGCTCTCCAATTTGCCGCTTCAATCGCAGGTCTTCTCCTCACAACTGAGGCGATCATCACCGAAGAAGAGCAAGAAAAACCGGCAGGTGCTCCCGCCGGCGGCGACATGGACTATTAATCTAGGCGACTGGATTTCTGATTCGATCACCGGGCGCGGTTGTCCCGGGGACTCGCTAAATAGGGCCTCCTATTCGGAGGCCTTTTCTATTTCTAAATTCTCACTACCCAGCGGGTTAAAAGGCCCCAATTTCTGCAGTACCTTCTGAGGATTGAAGGCATCTTGGATAAACTGCTGGATGCCTGCTCCCTTAAAGACTTGCTGGATGAGCTGTTTTGTGGGGAAGCCCTCTGCGCTATTGATCTCATTTAATTCAATGCGGGGGATTTGTTTGATTTGCGGAGAACCGGTAAGCCCGAGCCCTCGAATTTCAACTGTGATGTTTGTCAAAACGAGCTTGTGGATGACCACGTCTTGCTTCCGTTCCGTTTTAGGCATCTTCGCCGCAATCGCAGTCCAATTATTCTTTGTCCCCAGTGGATTGGAAAATTCAACGCTGAGATAGAGGTTGTTCATATCGATACGATCGATCTCCGAGGGATTCCCGAAAAGATTATGGAACCGATATTGAACGAGGGTTTGATCCGCCTGAAAAGCGTGATGAGCCTTAAAGCCTCTGGGATTTTTTATCCGGAAGTTTTTCATGTTGGTCTGAGAAGGCCACATGCTGATGCTCCCGATTGAAACCGGCACGCCCAACTTTCCGCTTAAATAGCTAGAGAGAATTGGAGCCTTAATCAGCCACAAAAATAGAACCAGCGCAAATAGAGCGAGAATAGCCGCCCCCCATCCATACTTTCTCATACTACACCTCTAGCCGCACTCTCTCTGATCACCTCTTTTTTTTAAATCCCTATATTGATCGCCTTACGCCCTAAACCATCCATTTAATATTACTAAATCAATCCCATAAATCAAATTAAAATTAAATAATAATTAGATATAGTTTAAAATATTTAATTAAAACAAAGGGATTATTTAAAAATGAATATTACAATAAATGAACTAATTGATGCTCCTGTTGCGCTTAGGCACGACCGTCCTGCCAACCCGGCCAAAGCTCGAAAATGGGGACAGGCTTTTGATCTCTTTTGTTCTAAGATTCAACGACTCTCATCAGCAATCGAAGAAGGGACATCGACTCCTTCTGGCGAGCTTTTATTAAAACTCCACCGACGAATTGACATTATCTCTCATAAACTTTCCCGCCCAGAAGACAGAGAAAAAATAACCCAAGTGAAAGAGCGCTTAGAATCAGCTTCTGCTTTTGAAATGTGGTATCCCGAAATAGATCCTGATCGCCCCGATATCTCTCCTATTCCGATTCTTCGTCCAAAATCGGGTCCGTTTTCTCTTTTACTTTTTCTGCAAGCCCACTTCTTCGGCCTTACTTGCTCAGTAAATTCGCAAAGAAAGCAGATGCCACACAATAGCTCCTTGGCCTTAGACGTTTATCCATCAGAACCGATCTGCGATTTTGGCGTTGTGGAAACTTTAAGAGAAGCTACCCGAGATCTGCAACACCCTCCCGCCTTCCAACAACCGCAGTGCTTCCCCCTACCTACCCTTGAAACAAATTTACAACTGGCTATGGCCGATGCCCGAACCCAATTCGCATCTGCGAATGAAGGATGCGGCAATAAACACCGAAATTTGATTAAGATGGCCGATCTCGTCGATGCCCTTCCTCCTTCTGATCTCGCCATTCCCCGCCCTCACGGCGTTCCTTCTCATTTGATTCTCCGCTTCATCGAATTAGCCGCTCCTAAAGTGTTCGAACACTGGAAGTATTTACAATCTGTGCATGAATCGCCGGAGTCTCAAACTGCCCCGGCTCGATTCCTTTTCTCAGAAACCATCAAACAGATTGACACAGCCTTGTCAGAAGCCTTTTCTCAGGCGACGTACACACAACTCGGCCTCTCGTTGGAGCTGCAAACTTGGCTCCAATCTATGCACAAATCGAGACATTATCTCATGGTTCGAAGCACGGGAGCTGAAGATTCCCATACTTTGGCCAACGCAGGAGGTAACGTCAGCCGAGCCTATGTTCCTCCAACAGAACAAGAGGTCTGCCAAGCGATCGGAGATGTCGTCCGTTCTTATTTCAGCCTCTCTTCTCTCCAAAACCGAATCTTAGCAAATACCAACCCTTTTAAAGAGGACTTAAACCTGGCGGTGACCCTCCAACAAGTCATCGGAGAACCGATTGGCGGAGCCGAAGATCCAACTCAAATCCCCGTCTCATTCGTCCTTTTCACTAACGAACCTCTCTACATCGGCAATGAGAAATTCCGAGCGATGCGGATTAGTTCAACCTATGGTCATGGCGAAGCGGTCGTCGGGTCG
Source organism: Chlamydiota bacterium (assembly GCA_048498835.1). Classification (GTDB taxonomy): domain Bacteria; phylum Chlamydiota; class Chlamydiia; order Chlamydiales; family SM23-39; genus CAITMJ01. The sequence goes on from JBEHXF010000013.1 coordinate 16,554, forward strand.
AAGGGAATTGCGACCGATTCCTACCTTCTGCTTCATTCCGAATCACAACCTGACGAATTGTATCTTTTGTCTGATATTCAGCCGAAGCCTCAACGCCTCAGCCCCATTCTCAATGAAGGAAAACCTTCGCTTGAACCTGTTGCTAATCCCCCTGAGCTGGTAGCTCGCGCTTCTTTGAGTGAAAAACAACTTTTGAGTCTCTATCGATCTGGCGTTTTAATGGAAGCTTACTTTGACAATCACCCAACCGACATTGAAGGGGTAGTTAAAGGCGATACCGTTTATTTCGTCCAAGCTCGCCCTGTGAACAGACCCGCCATGCTCCCCACTTATCTCGACATCTCTGGGATCGATCAGGCCGTTTTACAACAACAATCTTCTGATGTTCTTGTTCCTGGAAAAGGCTCTGTGATCACGATCGCCGATCGAAAAGAAATCCTGCTCGCTCCGACTCTCGAAGAAGCCGAAAGACTCTATCGACCCGATCTCCATAAACTCATCATTGTAAGCTATCCTGAACCTGCTAACTCCCATCCTGTGGTCAATTTTAGCGGTCTTGGAGTCCCTTGCTTGTATTTAGCTGGTAACTCCAATCTTTTATTCAATCAAATCACACCGTCTCGTCCTCTTGCTGTTTGCATGCAATCAGGCACGCTCAATCTCTGGAATGCTGATCTAGAACCACTTGAACAGCACATCGTACCAGGTTTTGCCATTCATCCTGCCAAAATCTCCGTCGCACTTCCTGTTCCTCCCAATACAATCAAAACCGGAACTGCTGCACCCGAGGATTTAAAAGAACAGTTTTGGGCCTTCCAGACGGCTACTACGGCTCAAGAGGCCCTGCGTCTTCTCAATCAACTTGAGAAGCATCCTTATCTCCAGAATCTGCGCCAAACTTTAAGGCAACCCTCGCCCTCTGTTTCTTCTTGGGAACTTCTTCAAACGCTGGAGAAAAAAATCAGTCGCGGGTTTGCAGAACTGCGCGCGCAATTGACCAAACCTCAAACAGACAGCAGACTTAAACAACTCCTCCACGCTAAAATTCTCCACACCCTTTTCTTTAGCGCGCCTGGCCGCTTTGCACTCACGGACACTCCTGCAGTTATCGAAGCGATACACAATCTCTCCGCCTATCAAAAAACTCTCTCTCACCCCGCACATTGCGCTGAACTTCTTTTAGTGCAAACTCCGATGGAACCGCAATGGAGACAGTTTCTCTTAAATTTAGAACCGCTGATCGAAAAAGGAATTGTCTCACAAGAAGAATTGAGCGCATTGAAAACCGCTCTGGGTTCTATTAAACAAACCGGCGCTCTGCCTCTTTGGATGACCTTTTATCAACCAAAACAAAATTCATCAGCCAAAGAAAAAATCAGAGAAATTCTTCAAGAATTTACTCCTAAAACATTGGAAAAACTCAACCTTTTCTCTCAAAAACAACAAGAAATTCAAAACATTCGAAATCAGCTTGGACGTTTTGCCGATCCTGATACTTTTGAAAGCGCTTGGAATGAGCTTTTACCTCTCATCCAAGAATGGTCAAGGGTCGATCTCTCTGGCCTCTCTCCTATTACACGCATCTCAGCCTACCGAACGATGGATATTCTGCTCGACACGCTGGATTTAGCAGGTAAAGCGCTACAATCAAGCCATCAATATACAAATAGCGCTCAAAAAACAGCCCGTTTCAAGCAAATGCTCACTGCCTTCTTCCCGATGGTTCAGCACTGGGCCATTCACTTAATCCCCGAAAAAACCTTATCTACACATGTGGATTGGCCTATTCCTCTTTATTTTGAACAAATCGAAATCATTTTAAATGGACTTTCAAATACGAATCCGGACGGATTACTTCCTGATAGCTCCTTTAGTGTTGCCGCAGCCATGATCGGAACAGGAACAGCATTCAGCCGTCATCTTCCCCGGAATTTGGCCTCTGTTTGGACACTTCTACACCAAAACGGTCTTAGCGAGATTGCCGCTTTAAACCAAGCATTATTACCTCAACAAAAAATTGAAGAATCTTTGCTTCCTCCAGAATTTAAGCAAGGTATTCAATTAGTCCAAGAACTCGTACAAGAGCCAAACATAGTCACCACAAAACAAATCGGCATCGAAGTTACTGAGGAAGGATATGTAGTTCGTTTTAATGTCCCCTTGCGCAACCATAGTGGACAGCTCGAGCTCCATTACAATCGAAAAAACGGTCACCTTGCGTTAAAAGGGCATTTATTAGGACAAGCTCGCGAGCGATGGCCACAGATCGTTCTATGGGCGAAAGTCATCGAAAAAGGTTTTTTCAAGCCTATACGCCCTCTGTTGCAGACGGCGAATGAATTCACATTTCTTTGGGAAGTCACTCCAGAAACCTTGCCCATCGCTCTTGAAGAATATAGAGCAATGGCCATTGAAAGTATGTTTAATAATCCCATTTTATATCGTCATCTACATCGTCTTCTAGACCATCCAGATGTTTCTTCAGAGTTTATGGATGCTATTTTTGAAGTGAACAAGGAAGCCGCACTCTCAACAAATACCTTCGCTTTTGTTGAAGACCCAGTTTCAAATAGTTTCAACATCTTCAAATTCCTCATAGAAAAAAACCATAGACCAACAATTACAGAACTCCCATCTATTCTGAACCAAAAAATCGCCTTGTTGGCTGGTTCGGTTGAACAATTAGGAGACCGTATCACCTTGAGACTTGCTGGTTCGTTGGAACCATTAAGAGACCTTCTCATTCTTTGTAATTCTAAGGATCTCTACATCCAATATGCCTTGGAATTAGGCGATCAATTGAATAAACAAGGCAATCCCTTGTTCCTTTCATCCTTATTAATCCCCTTGATTGACCGAGGAATTGGAATTGCTGAAGCTCAAAAACTCATGCAAAGCCCTACCTTTACTATTTTGGGTGTGAATTTAGAGTTGTGCCTAAGTATGATCGAAATGGGCGCTGGACTAGAAGAGTCTAAAGAGCTTTTCTCTCGCTTTATCACAGACCCAAAAGCCGACATTCGCAACGCAGCCTTTAAACTTCTCCAAGCTCTATTTCGTAAAGGACAAATTTTCCAAGAAGATCGGGAAAAAATGGAACTGATCACGAAAGAAGATCGGCCAACTCAGGCGCTCACCGACCTCCTTCTAGAAAAAGGTTGGGGGCCGCAATTGGTTATCCAGGCGATGGAAAATCTGACTTCTCAGGAGAATGAACCAAGGGAAACTGGATTACAGCTTCTTCTATACTTGATTGAAAAAAATCATGAGATAGAAAAAATACAAGATCAAATTATACAAAAATTCAGTTCTATTGATAATTCGTACTTGTCGAAACTTGCTACGGCACTCTCTAAAAAAGAGAACGGCCTAAATCCATTTTTAGACCTAATTCAGAATCTTTCGCCAGATCTTGTATCGATCGATCTTGCAACACAAAACGCTTTTACAATCCTCTCCCTTGCTTCCCCTGAAAAGGCTTTAAATATTTTGATGAATATGCCAGGAAAAGCTGTCGAGAGTAATTTAAATCGAGTGATAGAGTTGATTTCTTTTCTTATTGATCAAGGAGTCTCTTTCGAAAAATATATTCAAATACTTCAAGAAAAACAAACGTCTCCTACCTTCGTTCCAACTTCATTGGATCTTATATTCTGTGCAAAACTCGCTGGAACACACCTCACTCTAGAATCGGCTCAAAAAGCATTCATAAAAACTATTTTCCATGAATCCGAATACATACGCGGGAACTCCTATCTGTTATTTTATTCGCTGAAACAAAAAGGGGTGAATTTTAATATTCATTATTCACCTGAACCACAAAATATTAAAGAGTCCGCTTGGGAAGCGCGTTATTTAGGTAAAAAACTCTTAGCACAGGGAATTGGTGGGGAAGAGGTCCTAGAGATGTACGAACGCGTTAAATTAAATTCTGATTTATTTGCAATCCAAAATGCAAAAGAATTCATTGAGTATTGGGCAATGCTTTTACTTAATTTATTGGAAGAAGGTAAACATACAGAGACAACAATTCAATACTTAAAAAAACTGGCAGAGATTCCTTTTTTAAAAGTTAGAATTTCTCAATCCTTACAAAACTTTGTCTAAGAGCGTGTTCTGTAATAAATCTTGGATTCAGTTTGAGGGGATAAACGAGAAAGATATCAGCGCAGAGGAAAAGCAGAGGCGCTGAGACGCAGAGAAGAAATGCGAAAGTAATCAAAATCGAGAATTTTTTCTCTGTGTGTCTCTCTCTTCCATCTCTGTGTAACTCTGTGATTTATCTCTCTTGAAAATTTATTACAGAACATCCTCTTATCGGAATATTTACACTACTTTTTCGTGGATCAGCTTTTTGATGTAAGGAACTAGCGCGAAAGCGATAAGGGCTAAGACAAATGAGAGGGCACCAAACTTGAGAAAGGCATTCGAATAGATTGCTAAAGAGGCGGCGCCGGTGAGCCCTTTTGGAACATCGGCCCAGGTGGCTAATGATCCGCCGATGGCAAAGGCGGCAGCTTGGGTGAGAAACCAAACGCCCATCATCATTCCGACGAGATGGCGCGGGGCGAGACGGGTAATCATGGCCAGGCCGATGGGCGAAATGAGAAGCTCGCCCATCGTTTGGAGGAAATAACTCGTGACGAGCCACCAAGGAGAGGCTAAACCGCTCGGGTAGAGAAAACGGGTGGCGGCGCCGAGGATGGAGAATCCGAGAGCGAGACAAAAGATGCCAAGGGCAAATTTCATCGGAGTGGAGGGATTTTTACTTCGGTTATCGAGCCAAATCCAAAACCAGCTGAGAAAAGGGCTGAGCGCAATGATAAAAAATGGATTGAAGAACTGAGTAAACTCAGCATCGATGGTGAGGCCGAGAAACTCTTTGGACATATTTCGATCGGCAAAGAGCGTAAGCGAAGTAAAGGTTTGGACGTAGACAGCCCAAAAACCCACTGAGATGAGAATGAGCAGAAGACAGGCCCAAAGTTTTCGCCGCTGTAGAGGTCCTTCTTTGAATAAATAGTAGAGAACGGTGAAAAAAACCAGTAGCGATGCGCCGATGAGGAGAAGATTGGTTTGCTTGGGGACGAAAAAGAGAATGTGAAGAAGGATAATCGCTAAAATGAGACCGATAAAGAATGGGATGTAATAGAGTTTATGTTGATGAAGAGGGCTGGTCTTAGGCATCGGACCAAATGCGCTAAGGCGCTTGCGTTGGCTAAAATAAGTAACCAGGCCGATGACAAGGCCAAATGACGCCACGAGAAATCCCCAATTCCACCCAAAATGATCGACGAGTGTACCTGTAAAAAGGGGTGGAAGGAGTGCGCCGATATTGATCCCCATGTAAAAGATCGTATAGCCACTATCTCGTCGCGGATCTTCTTCTGAATAAAGATCTCCCACCATACTCGATACATTCGGTTTAAAGAGGCCGTTGGCCACAATGACAATGCTCATACCCAAAAAAAGAGCGTGCTCGCTGGGTATAGCCATCATTGCATAGCCAATCACAAAGAGAATGCCTCCCCAAGTGATCGACTGGTTAAAGCCTAAAAATCGATCAGCGAGATAACCGCCGAGCACGGGAGTGAAGTAGACAAGTGAGGTAAAGGTGCCGTAGAGGAGATAAGCATATTCGTCGGGATAGCCAAGACCCTTCGTTAGATAGAGAATAAGGATCGCTTGGATCGTGTAAAAACCGAAGCGTTCCCAAAGTTCTGTGAAGCAAAGCGGATAGAGCCCCTTGGGCTGGGCGAGCAGATGGCGCATGGGTTTGGTCTCCTAAAACACACCCTAGCTGATCGAGTTGAGAAGTGGAAGGACAAATTGAATAAATTCTTCTTCTGATTCATAAGTTCGGGCCAATACTGAGGAGCGGATGGTCATGCGCTCAGGGCTCGTTCTGAATTGGAAACTCATGAGCTGTTTGAGTTTGTTGATTTTGGTGCGGAGCGGAGTTTCTGGGTCCATGGAAGCGATAAAGGTGCGTAAATAGGCTTCAAATGCGCCAGAGGGAATTTCATAACTCTCGCCGTTGAAAGCAGCTCTGACTTGGTGAAAAAGCCAAGGATTAGCGATCGCGCCGCGCCCGATCATCAATCCATCGCAAAGAGTGTGACTTTTCATCCGCAGGGCATCTTGAGGCGTGAGGATATCGCCATTGCCAATGACTGGGATGCGGAGCAGCTGTTTGGCTTCAGCAATCAGGTCCCACTTGGCGGGAGGACCATAGCCATCTTCTTTCGTGCGGGGATGAAGGGTGAGAAAAGCGATTCCCGATTCTTGGGCAGCGAGGAGATTTTCTTTGAAAAGCGAGGTATCGGTAAAGCCAGAGCGAAGTTTTGCGGTGACGGGAATGTTCACTGCCGCGACCATACTCTTGGCAATTTCATGCAAAAGCTCAGGGGTTTTGAGGAGGCTTGAACCCGCCCCTCGACCAGTCACCGTATTGGACGGGCAACCGCAATTGAGATCGATTCGAGGAGCTCCCATCGCTTCTAATGCCTGGGCCATTTGGGCCATTAGAGTTGGATCAGAGCCCATGATTTGTGCCGCTTGAGGGATGGGGGTGGTGTCATGGGGGCTATAGTCCCTGCAGAGGCTGGGGATATGAGCATTGGTAGGCACTCGAATAAACTCTGTACAGGCCCAATCGAAGCCTCCGACAAAGGCCATTGCCTTTCTAAATGGCTGATCCCCAACCCCTTCCATCGGGGCCAAAAAGAGTGGCGGACAATTCAAATTCTGTTTTAATAGCATTTCAGTCAGAGTGAATTTAATGAGTGAAAATAGTATAATCTGAGCAGATGAAAACCGGAACGACTAAAATTTATAATTGGGCTCTCGAGAAAGCCACTTCTGAGAAGGCCCCGTTTTGGGTCGCCTTCCTCTTCTCGCTCGAATTATTTTTATTCATTCCGCTCGATGCGATCATGGTGTTTTGCTGCCTACATAATCCGCGCAAAACCGTTCTCTACGTCTTGATCGCCAGTGTCGCCTCAACCCTCTCGGCTATCCTCGGATACTTCTTCGGCCATTTCCTGTGGGATTTAATCGGCTCTTATGTGGTCCCTCACCTCATTTCCACAGCCGTTTTTGAACGGATGGCCAGCCACTTCCAACTCTATGAAAATTGGGCCGTTTTCATCGGTTCGCTCATCCCCTTTCCGCTCAAAGCGCTGAGCGTGACGGCAGGCGTATTTAAACTCGCCTTCTTCCCCTTCTTCTGTTGTGTTCTTGCAGCGCGTCTCCTCCGCTTTGGTTTACTCGGCGGGGCTGTAGTTTTATGGGGAGAGGGACTCAAAGCGTTTGTCGATAAACACTTTCACCGAATCATTCTTCTCATCGGCGCTAAAATCGTCGCTGCCTTTCTGTTCTTCTGGGCCATGGCCTCCTAAAAGGCTCACGGAGTTACACAGAGGAAAGCAAGAGTACACAAAGATCAGCTGATCAATAAATAATTTCTCTGTCTAACTCCTTTTTCTTCTCTGTGTACTCTGTGGTTATTTTTCTTACCCGCTCTTATTCGAGTTTGATGTCGGAGGCAGAACCATCTGGCGGAATGGCTGGAAAAATATTGTGCTTTTTTTCCACCATCACTTCTAGGAGATACGCTTCTTTTGAACTGAGCAATTCTTGGATAGCGCTTTGCAGCTCGGTTCGCTCGGAGATCTTGCGTGCCCGGATATGATAGGCCTCAGCAATTTTGATGAAGTCGGGATTGATCATCTCGGTAAAAGAATAACGCTCTTCGCAAGAGGTCTCTTGAATCTGCCGAACTAGGCCTAAAAATTCGTTATTGAGAATGAGAATTTTAATGCAGATCTTTTCTTGAAACACTACCCCGAGCTCTTCCATCGTCATTTGAAAACCGCCGTCCCCTACAATCGCAATGACATCGCGCTCGGGTCTAGCGAGCTTTGCTCCAATAGCCGCTGGCAGAGCAAATCCCATGGTTCCAAATCCACCTGAAGTGATGTGTGAATTCGTCTTCAAAAAATCAGAGTAGCGGGCAGCAGCCATCTGATGTTGGCCTACATCGGAGACAATGATCGCCTCTCCCTGATCGTGTTGGGATAAGCAATGGATCACCTCGCCCATTTTCAACGGGCCGGTTTTCGGATTCACTTCTCGATTAATCACTTTTTCTTCTTCTAGCTTCTTGCACGCTTCAAACTGCTTGAGCCAAGGAGAATGATGTCGCGACTGAACGAGAGGCAATAACTCTTGAAGAGCGCTTTTAACATCCCCTGCGATCGGCACGGCTGCTTTCACATTTTTCCCAAGTTCAGCCGGATCAATGTCGATGTGGATCAGGTTTGCCTGCTTTGCATAGCTGTGAAGCACGCCAGTTACCCGATCGTCGAAACGAAGTCCAACAGCTAAAATCACATCCGCTTCATTGGTCAAATGATTGGGGGCATAGTTGCCCCACACGCCGAGCATGCCATAGTACAGAGGATGATTCGTAGGGAAAGCTGAGAGGCCGAGAAGTGTGCTGGCTACGGGTATTTCAGCTTTTTCTGCGAGCTCTTTGAGTTCTCTTTCCGCTCCTGCAATCAAAACGCCATGTCCGATCAAAAGAAAAGGGCGCTCCGCTTGGTTTAAAAGATCTGCCGCTTGTTGAATCGCTTGAGGATCTGATTTACAGATGGGAGATTTTTTTTCCTGATAGCGCGGATAAGAATATTCGATCATTTCCTGTTGCGCATCTTTGGTAATGTCGATGAGAACGGGACCGGGTCTTCCGCTTCGTGCAATGTGGAAGGCTTTTGCAAAAACGGCTGGGATCTCTTTTGCAGAAGTGATTTGTGCCTGCCATTTGACCACCGGCGCCGTCATGCTTAAGATATCGGTTTCTTGAAAAGCGTCTGTGCCGAGATACTCGCCTGATACCTGCCCTGTGATACAAACCAGAGGCACAGAATCCATCATCGCATCGGTGATTCCCGTGATTAGATTGGTGGCACCTGGACCTGAAGTTGTGATACAGACGCCCGGCTCTCCCGACGCTCTAGCATACCCTTCCGCTGCATGAACGGCTCCTTGCTCATGGCGAACGAGGACGTGGCGAATCTGGTTTTTCTTGTCGTAAAGAGCGTCATAAACAGGAATGATCGCTCCGCCTGGATAGCCAAAAACGACCTTCACCTGTTCGTGGATGAAACTCTCCATAATCGCTTGAGCGCCAGAGATTTTCATGGTCTCTCAAGTCTTAAGTCGATGAGATCGACACATTTTTGCATCTGATTGACCAACCAGTGGATTTGCTCTTGACCGGTCTGTAAGGTCAAACGAATGGTCGATTCGCCGGCTCCCTCCCCCTCTTTAATGGACATTTCTTGGATGAGGAGATTACGCCGGGACAGAAATGAAGTGAGCTTTTGAAGAACGCGCAACACATTCACAGTTTTCGCCGTCAAAATAATAGTCTGAGACATAACTTTCTTCTAATAGATGAATCGGATTAAGTCTAAGAAATTCTGCGAAGATGGAAATAGATTTTGATGAGACCTCCGGCCATGACTAGAGCTGCCCCAAAAATAGAAAGAGCATTTGGGATGATATCGAAAATCGCCCAGTCAAAAATACCCGCTAACACGACGGAAAAGTAGAGAAATGCCGCGAGCTTGGACGGCGTACCATGCTTGTAGGCGTGAGCCCGAAAAAACTGATTGCATACGGACGCAATGCCGAGCCCCGCTACTAGCCAAATTAGGGAAGTTGAAAAAGAAACGCCAGCATCGAGGGTAGGTCCCGAGAAAAGGTAGGGAAAGAGACTAAAGCCGGCGCAGAGAAAGAAGAGGAAGAGAAGGCCCAAATCAGAGCGCTCTCGCTTAGAATTCAGCCCGAAGACCACCTGAGAGGCCCCCTGACACAGGCCCGCAAAAAGACCGATGAAGCTAACAATGGAAAAAATGCCCGCATTCGGCTGCAGAATGCATAAAACCCCGAGAAAAGCGATTGCAACACCGAGCCATTCGGCTTTCTCTACTCGATGACCTAAAATCCCCCGTTCAATGATCGGAATGAACAGTGGACCCGTATTGAGCAGGGCTACCCCATTTAAAAGGCTATTTCTCTCTAAAAAGTAATAGAAGCTGTATTGCGCGCTCAAAACAAAAAAGGCGCGCAAGAGATTCAATTTGAAATTGGAAAACGGGAGACCCTCTTTTAATTTTCCCGTCATCCCCATCCACGTCAGGCAGATGAGAAAGGCTGCGCTAAAACGGAAGAAGATCAAAGAAGGTAAGCTAAAGCTACTAAATCCCAGCTTTCCGAGCAGACCGGCAAAGGCGAGACCGGTCGCCGATAAAAGCATGTAGACAATGCCAGTCAAATAGAGTTCTTTACTCACCCTTTTCCCAGTACCGTTCCTGCAATCCCGCGTGGGCACTTTTCTCTTCTGCGAGCAACGCCTGGATGCAAGCGTCCACACTTGTCACTACAGTTAACAGATCGAGGTGTTTTTGTTTTAACGCTTTTTTCTCCACCATCGTTTGAAATTGGAGGATTTGATAATCCCAAAAGTGATCGAGATTGAGAAGAATGATTTTTTTCTGATGAAGTCCCCATTGTTTAGGAACGATGAAATCCATCAGTTCATGTAACGTTCCAAACCCTCCGGGTAGCACGACCATCGTATCGCAATGGTCATGGAATGTTTGAAGCCTCTGATAGATCGTATCGGTCCAGACCAAATTCGCTTCTGGAATCTTTAAATGGTGAACGTTTAAAAGTTTAAAGACAGAAGGGATGACTCCACGCAGATGAGTGGATCCGCGATAGGAATCAAATCCGTTCATCACCGCATTCATCAATCCAGTATTGCCGCCCCCTGTCATCAATCCAAAATCGGACTCGGCTAGCTTGCGGCCCAATTCATGGGCCTCTTTCTTATACGCTTCTGGAACTTGTTCATCGGTCGCGCAAAAAACGCCAATCTGTTTTAAAGGCGCTCCCATGAGCATCGCAGGAAAAAGAAAGCCAAAAAGAGCTCGGATCATTGAGACACCTCTTTAAACCGAGGCATCTGAACGCCATTGACAACAACCTCTTCTAAAAACATGCCGAGAGGCCGAACCCACATCCCCTTCTCCCCATACAAAGCCTGGTAGACAACAAGCTCTTCCAGCGTTTCGCTATGTCTTGCCACACCTAAAACTTGATAGCGCTGTCCTTTGTAATGCTCATAAATAGATCCAATCTTCATCTTCTTTTCTCCGTGAGAGATAGAAGAGATTACCAAACTAAAGATTCAAATGGTAGAGGGCTTTCGCATCTCGCGATAGACTGTGCGCATCATTCGCATCAGAGGTTGGGGTATAAAAAACCACCAGATGAGCGTTGTCCAAAAAGCGAGGTAGCTTTTGTAGAGACAAACGCTTGTCGCTCGCATTTTCGGTATTAAAAGAGCCCGATCGGGATGAAAAACCGCTCCGATCACGTGACAGCGAATATGCGTATAAAAAAAACGCGAAATGATCCGCGTAGCGATCCGTGGGTCTTGGCTGCAGAGCTCCCGGGCAATCTCCGGTAAGCCACGTGCATCGATTTCGAAGCGTCTAAAGTAGCCCTCTGACAAGAAAGAATCATTTCCGCTCCTCCAACCCACATAAGGCTCATGAAGATAGAGCCAGTTCGGATTGAGCTGCGCCATCTTCCCAATCACATATACATGTACGTAAATATTTAAAAACCGCTCGGGTTCTAACAGGGTGAGTGCTTGGTTCCAAAGAGAGCGTTTGAATACTTGAGCAGAGAGGTAACCAAAATAGGTAAAAAGACCTAGAAAGCAGTTCTTCCAATCAGTAAATCTCTGATTGGCGCGATAAATTGTCGGAGCTTCGGAATAAATGGTCTTTTCGAGTTTTGCGTCGTACGGTTTTTTATTTACACAGATACCCGAAAGGGTGGGCTCATCTTGTAAAATTTGTAGGATTCTTCCAATCGCTCCAGGCTCTAGAATATCGTCACTTCCCAAAAACCAACAATATTCCCCGCGCGCCAACGAAACAACACGTAGAAAATTGCGATCTGCTCCCTGATTCACCGGATGGCGAGAATAGACGATCTGAGGATATTTCTCTAAATAGGGGCGCAGTACTTCTTGGGTATCATCGGTAGAAGCATTGTCGCTAATCACAATTTCTACTTCTTCTTGCAATTGCGACAAAATACTCTCAATGGCCGCGGGAAGAAAGCCCGCTCGATTATACGTTGGGATACAAATGGAGAGCTTCATATTTTTCTCAACTTACGATGAACGAATCGCAAACAACTCATCAGAGGCGTAGGGATTAAAAACCACCAAAAGAGCCCCGTCCAAAAAGCGGCGTAAGATCGATACAGTCGAAAACAAGTGTTCCACATCCTCGGCTTCAAGCTGTTTTTATCTGGGCGAAAGGTCATTGCAATGACATGGCAGCGAATATGGGTTGAGAGGAGTTTGGAAACAATCCGGGTTGCAACGGTTAAATCGGAAGCACAAAGCTCTCGCGCAATATCTGGGTACCCGCTCGCATCAAGTTCAAATCGTTGAAAAAAGCCATTGGATAAAAAGGAGTCGTTACCGCTTCTCCATCCCACAAGCTGCTCGTGAAAATAGATCCAACGAGGCGCGAGCTGAACCATTTTACCGATGATATATACATGCACGTAAGCGTTTAAAAATCGCTCAGGTTCCAATTGGCCAAGAGCTCGCTCCCATAATTTTCTTTTAAAAACCTGACCCGAGATATATCCCCAATAGGTAAATAGCCCTTCAAAGCACCGTTTCCAGTCAGAAAATGTTTGGTTTTCGCGATAGATCGTAGGAGGCTGTACATAGACCGGCTTTGTCAGCTTGAAATCGTAAGCCCTGACATTTACAGATAAGCCCGACAACTCGGGATCGGTCTCAATCGCCTTTAAAATCTTAGCAATGGAGCCAGGTTCTAAAACATCATCACTGCCCAAAAACCAACAATATTCCCCCCGAGCTAAAGAAATAACCCGCATGTAATTCCGATCGGCGCCCTGATTCACGGGATGACGGGAATAAAGAATGTTCGGATATTTTTCTAAATAAGGGGCCAATACGGCTTGAGTCTCATCGGTTGAACCATTATCGCTGATGACGATCTCGATCCTTTCTTCTTGTTGAGAGAGAACGCTCTGAATGGCCGTTGGAAGATAAGACACGCGGTTATAAGTCGGGATACAAATTGACAGGCGGGGATTCATCATGAAAATAGGGGTTCTCGTTTGCGAATAGCTCGATGAAAGGCGTAGGGAAGTCCCCACAAAACGGTCGCGCTAAAAGCGACAATCAGCCCATATAAAATTCCTACAACACCGAAATGCTTAGAAAAGAAAATCTGGCCACACACACACAACACAACCTGAAGAGGCACTAACAGGAAAAACCCACGCATCCGACTCATACTTTGCAAAACGGTAGAGTACGTATCTGAAATAATCCGAATTAAGTAATAGAGCCCAAATAGGCAAATAAAAGAAGGAGAAATCTCCAAAGTTTGGTAAGGGAAAAACCAATGAACAAGCGGGTCCAAACAAACTAATAAAAGTAGAGTACAAGCTAAGATCACCGAGATCCCAAATTGCAAAGAGCGACGAATCTGCTCTTTCATCTTATTTAACTCCCCTTTTGCCTGTAATTCGGAAAAAATAGGCCAAAGCGCTTGTAAAAAGGCGGTATAAACAAAAAATCCAATCCCAAAGGGTTTGCTAGTAATCTGGTAAATAACAATATCAGAAGGACCTAGGAACCGAGCCATCACCACATAGTCGATCAACAAAACGCCAGCGGCCAATATCCCTAAGCCTAAAAAAGGGAATGCCCGCCTTCCGATTTTTAAGATCCACTCCCAATCATAAACAGACCCCATTTGCCTCAGTGGAAAGACAGCTATAAAACAGCCGAGAGCAACAGCTGCATAAGGGCTAAATGTCGCCAAAACGGATATCGTTAACTTCTCTGATCCGCGATAGAAGAAAAAGACCGCTAAAGAGCTGAGAAGGGAGAAGGCTGCCGCTAAGGTTTGCAACAAATGAACAAAATATCCTTGCTGGCGGGCAAATAATACTCGATAACCGATGCCCCCAATCGCATGAAAAGAAAAACACATTCCCACAGTGAGCAGAGAATAGTTATTGAAATGGGGATCCAAATGAGAAAGCAACATATGTCCCAAGGGTTGGTATCCCCAATACAGAAGCAAAGAAAAACAGATCCACAAGCCAATGGCCAATTGCCCAGCAGAAATAAGAGGTTGATGATCTGGTTCCTGTTTGGCTCTCGCTTCGGAAAGATAGTTTTGTAAACTACTCCCAATGCCACAATCGACTAGAGCAAACCATCCCTCTAACGAAGAGAGAACTGCGTAAATGGCATACTCCGACACGGTTAAATAGCGGGTGAATAAAAAGAGCAACGATAAGCGGACGCCGATGGTGGCGACCCGACTTGCCCAAGCAGCTCCCGCTACCGTCCAATGAATCGGAAGATTAGAGAGCATTTTGCCACTCCATCATGCGCATCATCCCCTCGCGCGCCGAAATCTGTGGCTTCCAACCGGTGTAGCGCTTGATTTTTTCTACATTCGCAATAAAGATCTTCTGATCGCTAATCCTAGGGGGAAGGCAATGGTAGCGCATCGTCACGCCAGTCAGTTCTTCCAAAAGGGAAAATAGCTCGAGTAAAGATAGGCTATTTTCCGCTCCACCGCCGATATTGAAGCATTCTCCCTCCGCTGCTTCTATGTTATCCACGAGAGAAAAATAGCACGCTACCGCATCGTCCACATGTAATACGTCGCGCACTTGCTTCCCATTTCCCGCAACCGAAAAGGGCTCTACTGTCCGATCTTTCATCTTCTGCGCCATCTGACAAAACCAACCAATCCATCCCTGATCAAACGTCGCATATTGCCTATCTCCATAAATGGTAGAATGGCGACACACCACAGAGCGTATTCCATATGTTTTATGATAATCTAAAACATACTGTTCAGCGGCCCCTTTCGAACAGCCATATGGCGTCCGAAACTGCAGCGGCAGCGTCTCGTCGAAGCCCTTAGGGTAGGCAGGGGCTACATACCTCATTTTCTCTTCGCGATATGAAACTGTTTCCAAATCTCCATATACTTTATTCGTCGAAGAGTAAATCAAAGACGCCCGCGGCGCATGGCAACGGAGCGCCTCGAGAAGATTGAGCGTCCCGAGAGCATTGATCTCAAAATCGAGTCGGGGCTGATCGAGCGAAGTAGTCATGGCCACCTGACCTGCTACGTGAAAAATCACGTCGGGTCGATGGCGTTGAATGACTTGTTCCACTTCGTAAAGATGGCGAATGTCTCCATGAACGAAACAGCGCTGACTCTTTAGCCATTCCAAGTTTTGCCTGGAACCCGCTCTACTTAAATTATCAAAAATAATTAACTCATCCCCTCTTCGAAGGACTTCACGACTGAGATTAGCGCCTAAAAACCCACACCCACCTGTTACCAAGTACTTCATCCTACAACCTCTGGCCAAACTGACTAATCACCTGTTTCAGTCCTTCCCTTAAAGAATAGCGAGGGCTCCAGCCCAAAGCCTTCAGCGAGTCGATATTGGCTTGGGAAAAGAGGATTTCATTTGGGCGAAGAGGAATAGCTCCAAATTGCAGATGAGTCGTCGAGTGAGTTAAAGCGGCGATTGTTTCCATAAAAGAGCGGACTGTGATCGCGTGTCCGCTGCCTAAGCTAAACTCGCAATCGCTTGTCGCCCCCCGCAGGATGCTCAAAAGGCCGCTGACCGCATCGTCAATATGGATAAAGTCTCTTTTTTGAAGTCCTTCTGTCAACGGAAAAAAAGGGCGATTCAGAACAATTGATTCAATCGCCTGCATGAAAAAACTCAAAGAGCCGGGATCATAGCCATAAAAATTCTCCATTCGTACATTCAATAGAGCAACACGACCCTTAACCCACTTCGCCCAGTTGAGAAATTGCCTCTTTGAAAAGGCATAGAGATTAAAATCCTCCGGCAAAATGGTATCGATATTGAGAAAGCGAGCTACCCCATTTCTTTCAGCTGAACAAAGTAAACTCATGGGGAAAGAGAGATTGGCTTGAAAGAGATCAAATGGTGTGTCTCGCCCATAATTGGTCGCCATATGGATAACTGTAGCGATAGGACCGTATTCCACGAAGAGAGAATCGATTTTCTCAGGGTCATAATCGGCCCACTCAAGATCTGGATTTAGATTCTTAGACGTCGCCCTCTTAAGGGCGACGACTCGAAAACCTTCTACCACCAAAGCTTTAGCTAAATGGCGGCCCAAAAATCCCGTTGCCCCAGTCAGCAAAATAGTCATTAAATTTTACTCGGCGCGGGAGCCAATAATTGATGAAATTGCTCGATCATATATTGCAACCGCTGATCATCTAATCCCGGATAGACGCCAATCCAAAACGTACCGTTCATAATTTGATCAGCAACCGTTAGACCAAACGGTACGCGCGCCTCGATCTCTTTATAGGCGGGCTGTTGAAGCAAATTTCCTCCAAAAAGCAAACGCGTCCCAATCCGAGCCTTTTCCAATCCTTGAATCAACTGGACTCTCGAAATTCCCTTGCGCACCGTAATCGGAAAACCAAACCAACTGGCCTTTGTCCCCTCTTTTTCTTCGGGTAAAATGAGATATTCAGAAAGGGAAGAAAGGCCCTGTCTTAAGTAGTGAAAATTGTGTCTGCGACGCTCAATAAAATGAGTGAGTTTATTCAGCTGCGATAAACCGATCGCCGCCTGCATATCGGTCGTTTTTAAGTTATAACCAATGTGACTATAGGTGTATTTATGATCGTATCCAGCAGGAAGAGATCCCAGATTCCAGCCAAATCGCTTCCCACACGTATTATCTTGTCCCGGTTCGCACCAACAGTCGCGTCCCCAATCTCGAAACGATTCGACAATCCTTTTCAAAATCGGTCGGTTCATCAACACAGCACCCCCCTCCCCCATTGTGATATGGTGGGCTGGATAAAAACTCAACGTCGCTAAATCCCCAAACGTCCCAACTTTTTTCCCTTCGAATTCTGAACCGAGCGCGTCACAACAATCCTCAATCACCCATAGCTCATGCCGCTGTGCCACTTCCATTACTGTTTTCAGATCAAACGGATTGCCAAGCGTGTGGGCAAAAATAAGAGCTTTTGTTTTTGGGGAAATGGCCTCTTCTAACCTGGAAACATCGGCATTGTAAGAGGGAATTTCCGAATCGAGAAAAACGGGAACTAAACCGTTTTGGATGATCGGATTGACGGTCGTTGGAAACCCAGCTGCAACAGTCAAAACCTCATCGCCTGGTTTCAATCGCCTTTCTCGTAAAAGCGGCGACATCAAAGCGCTGACTGCCAACAGATTTGCACTCGAGCCTGAATTGGTCAACAAGGCGTGTTTTACCCCTACCCATTCGGCGAGTTTTTTTTCAAATTGGTTGGCATAACGACCCGTCGTCAACCAAAGATCTAAAGAGGCATCGAGAAGATGGATGAGATCTTCTTCATCGCAGAGTTTTCCAGAGACGGGAATCGGCGTAATACCCGGCCTAAAAACGGGTTTTGGAAACCGCTCCTTAAAATAGTCCTTCGATCGATCGAGAATCTCCTGCCGAATCTTCTCGTGGCTCATTGAAGCATCTCAGCAACTGCAGCTTTTGCGAATAAGTGATCATACCAGCGAACCGTTTTCTCTAATCCCTCTTCCAGACTCAAGCGAGGTTGCCAATTGAGCCATTCTCTTGCTTTCGTTGAATCGAGCGATTGGTCTTTAATTTCAGAAACAGCTCCATTTTGAATGATCGGATCGAGATCGGTTCGATGCATCAATTTTCTCAACGTATTCACGATCTGCAAAACAGAATAGGGTTCATTGGGTCCAAAATTGAAAGCTTGACCGCGAATGGCTTCCTGGCTCGCATAGTGGGCGAGTTGAAGATAGGCCTCTACCGCATCGTCTACATGGAGATAATCCCTCGTATACGATCCATCGCTGCGAATGACCGGTCTTTCTCCTCTTCGGAGCGCGCGGATGGTACCGGGAATCAACCGGCTCCAATGAAAATCGCCGCCGCCGAATAAATTGCCACAACGGGCAACGACAACAGGCATCCGATAGGTCTGCGCATAAGTATGAGAGATCAAGTCCGCGCAAGATTTAGAGACGTCATACGGGTGGGCGCCTCGCAGCGGCATTTCCTCCGTGTAGGGCAAAATCGGACTTGAGCCATAAGATTTATCGCTTGAAGCGATCACGATTCTCTGCACGATGTCTCGGTGATTGCGACACGCTTCTAAAAGATGATAAGTTCCTCGAATATTGCTCTCAAAAGTCGCCAAAGGACTTCTCAAAGCGGTCCCGACAATCGTTTGAGCGGCCAAGTGGAAAACGGTATCGGTTTCAAATTCATTGATCGCTCGATCCAAAGCTGCATACTGCTCTAAATCTCCCTGGACGATGTGAACTTTTTTCCACAAATCGGTGGAGAAAAAGGGAGAATGAAAATCGCGATCTCGAACCAAAGCCACAACTCGGACTCCCCTCTCGACGAGAGCCTGCGTCAGCCAAAACCCTAAAAATCCAGTAGCACCGGTTACTAAAACAGTCTGGATCATACGCCTGCCCTTTCCAATTCCCAAATCTTCCATGGCGCTTTCCCCTCTTCCCAAAGAGATTGTAAAAATTTCTGTTCCCTCAATGTATCCATCGGCTGCCAAAAACCCGGATGAAAATAGGCCATGAGTTGCCCCTCTTCCGCCAGTCGCTCCAAAGGAGCTTTTTCCCAGATTGTTTCATCATCGGGAATAAAGTCTAATACTTCGGGCTCTAAAACAAAAAAACCGCCGTTGATCCACCCTTCATTCGCTTGTTTTTTTTCAGAAAATTCAACAACGCAATTGCCCTCTGTTACCAATCCCCCAAAACGAGCGGGAGGTCGAACAGCAGACACCGTAGCAAGACGACCGTGAGAACGGTGAAAGGCCAGCAATTTGGCAATATCAATATCGGCCACCCCATCTCCATAGGTGAGCATGAACGTCTCATTGCCAATCAACTTTGCAAGTCGTTTAATTCTTCCTCCAGTCTGTGTCTGCAAACCGGTATCGATTAAATGAATCTTCCAATCTGGATTGGACCGATTCAACGCGTGAACTTTTCCAGCTCTTAAGTCGACTTCCAAATCGCCTGACAAAATCGCATAATTGGCGAAGTACTCTTTCACTACTTCAGCTTTATAACCCAATGCGACCACAAATTCAGAAAATCCATAATGGGCATAGATATTCATGATGTGCCACAAAACGGGGCGATTGCCAATTGGAAGCATGGGTTTAGGTATTTGATGTGTTAGTTCGGCAAGACGTGTGCCAAAACCACCCGCTAATAAGACAGTCTTCATCTTTCTCTCTCAGAAAATACCCAAAATATGGGCGACAGAGAAATTTACAACAAATTGTTTTTTAAGCTTGAGGAAAAGGACATTCAAAATTGGAGACAGAAACGATCAGCGCCTCTGCTTTCGCTGTGCGCTGATATTTTCTCGTTTACCCTCTGACCCTTTTTTGAACTGCCTTCTACGAAGAAGGTTGAACGACTTTCAGAGACTTGTTGAGGAGAAAGGTTCTGGGAGTAATGGGAGTAGGCTTAATACCCATAGCGCCCCAATAGCTCTTCTCTTCGCCCTCATAACTAACAAGCAATTGCTCACCTGGACGAATCGTCTTGCGAGCAATATAGATGATTTCCAAAGGAACTGGCGTCAGACCAAAAGAATTCGATGGAATTTTTAGGAAGTGTGCTTCCACATTCGGTTTATCCGAATGGTTGATGAAACGGGTAAAATTCCCTTTTTTGGCCGCATCGACATCAACTGAATAAAGTCTCCGCGGATGAAATTTTCTCTTCGGATGAATTTGGAGTTGTTGCTGTTTACTCAGCCGCAGATCAAACAAAGGGCAAAAAGCGTAATCGGAATCATTTAAATCGTTTTGAGGAGCTAAGATCGTAATTCCCGAGTAGGGAGCAATCACCTGTCCTTTCAAAATGGGCTGAGCGTCGGGATGGAGAAAGATCCCCTGACCGAGCTTTCCTTTCAACTTTCTTCGAACCAGATAGTTCGGAAGACCCTTTTCTTCGATTTCTCTCAGGACGATAGCCATTTCTTTCAAATTATTTTTTGAAGCTTTGGCAATAGCGAGGTTTTGCACTCGAATTCCCTGAGAAATGACCTTAATTACGTTTTCACTAATAATCTGTCTGGCTAATTTGTATTTCATGACATCAATTTACCACAATTATCGATTGATAAAAAGGCGTATTTTCTTAAAAAAATCTTTATTAATGAAAAAAGTTAGTTGTATAAGAGGCTCAGATTCTGTAAGCTAGAAGCAAAAAAGCGAGCAATGATGACAGAATTCAAATTCCAAGGGACCCCCCGGCCAACCATTGGCGTAGAAATCGAACTCCAGATCCTCGACCCGGAAACTCTCGACCTAGTCCCACAAGCAGAGACAATCCTCAATCTATGCAAAGAAAAAGGCATTAAAAGAGTCAAAGCAGAGATCCACCAATCGATGCTTGAAATTGACTCTGAAATTTCTGCCACAGTAAAAGAATGCCGCTCCTATTTAGAAAAACGAATTCAGCAATTGGGTACGGTCGTTGAAGAAGCTGGGTTTCGCTTGGGATTCACCGGCACACACCCTTTTCAACAATGGAAAGATCGCCTGATATCGAACGTCGATCGCTACCATTATTTGCACGAAAAATTTCAGTGGCTCGCCCGTCGCATGAACGTTTATGGACTACACGTCCACATTGGAATGCCATCTGGATACCGAGCTCTCGCCGTCTCTCAAGCGATGGTTCAGTACTTACCCCTTTTTCTTGCCCTTTCAGCCAACTCTCCTTACTGGCAAGGAATCGATACAGGCATGCAATCGAGTCGGATCAGCGCAATTGACACATTCCCCTTTGCAGGACCACCACCGCACTTTGCTGAATGGAAAGAATTCGAACACTATTACAATACGCTACATCGCGTAGGTGTTGTCACCTCTTTAAAAGATCTCTATTGGTATATCCGCCCAAATCTCGCCTTTGGAACGATAGAATTTAGAATCTGCGATGCGATGCCCACTCTCTCAGAAACAATGGCCTTGGTCGCCCTCATTCAGTGCCTCACTGTTTCCATTAGCGAAGAGCTCGAACTGAATCATACAAAACCCCTTTGGACATCCGAGTCTCATTGGCTCGCTCCGCATAATCAATGGGTCGCTGCTCGCGATGGTCTCGATGGCATCATCATCACCGATCTTCAGGGGACAAAGCAGAAGATCTCCGACGTCATTTTACAACTCGTCGATCGCCTCACACCCATTGCAAAACGTTTGAAATGCGAAGAAGAACTCACCTCGCTGAAAGAAATCATGACTAAGGGAACAGGCGCGCAAAGACAACGAGCTATCTACGGAGAAACTTCTTCCTTCCAAGAAGTGATTCATCATGCCAACCGTGAATTCACCGCAGATCTTAACGGGGGATTTACAGCTTGCAAATAATTTCTTAACATTATTAAATCAGCATTGGAGTCAAAAAGAGGATAGAATGCTCACAGCTATTGGGAATTGTTTTACGCACATCAGAGATCGAATGGATCACACAATGGTTCGATTGTACCGCAACAATTTGAGCGTGCGAAAAACAATCGCGATTGCAGCCCTTACTTTTCTTCCACTAGCCGTCTACACGGGTATCACTCTAACTTATTTTTTTTCCCTTCCAAAAGACATACGACCCTGGGCTGCTGCTTGTAGTATTGGGCTTCCCTTTAGCGTCACAACCATCCCACTTTGGCTCCGCTATGGTTGGGTTACCGAATCAAAAGCAGCCACTCCCCTTCCGAAGGAAATAGAAATTCTTCTAACAACTGAAACAGAAAATCAAGACTTGCCAGACGACTATAGAAAGCGGTGTGAGGAGGCAATAAAATTTACGAAAAATTTCAACCCACAGCCTCAAGTATTTGGGGAATTTCTTTAAAGTGAGGCCTCTTTTTAGAGGCCCCTAGACAATCATTACTGTTTATTCGCTTCTCGCCAACCAGCATCATCTGTGCGGATCGACCAGAAGGCATTGTAAATCTTCTCATTTTGAACGAGATGAACCAATTGCGACATGTTGTCGACAAACATCGATTTCCACTCATCAAAATTAGAAGAGTAGTTTCCGGAAGGCGGAATAGCTCGGATGAAGTTTTTCAACTCTTTGCTCATCGGGCAATTCATCCGGATGTTGACTGAAAAATCATGCGAATGATCTCCTTTTTTTCTCTCAAATAAGGAATCATTCTTCATCTCAATCACCAATACTTCCATCGAATCTTCAGACCGATTGGCCATCCGGTGGTATTGATTGGCTTCATCTCGGTCTTTAAAGACCGGCATCCCCTCAACAAAATAGAGTTCAGATACTTTCCCATCGGAGGAAATCTGATTCAACATCCCATTTTTTAAACCGATCAACACCTGATGGTGTGGATCATGATGAGGCCCTACCTCTTCTTTTGGAGATAAGGTTACTTTTGAAATGCAGACTTGGTCGTTATCCACATATTTTTCACACTCCAGAGCTTGAGCTCCAAAGCAAGCAATACAGGCTATAGTTACGATTGCAGTTTTCATCACAACCTCCCTTTTGGTTTAAAGAAGGGTGAAAGACTGCTCCTCTTCCCGAATTATGGCAAGAGACAATTACTGTTTTTTGTGGCGGGCGATGTATTTTTCTCGAAGCTGCTTAAACTCTTTTTTGAACGCTTCGATCTCTGCGTCGCTTTGCTCTTCGATTTCCATCAAGCTATCGCGCGTATTTTTAGTGCCGTAGAGCAATTCATCCAACTTCAATTGAATGGAGCGAGACTCTCTTGTTTGCGTGTTTTGCACCAAAATAACCATCAAGAACGTGCCAATCGTCGTTCCAGTGTTGATTAAGAGCTGCCAGGTATTATCAAAGCCAAAATAAAAGCCGCTGACTCCCCATCCCAAAATCAAAACGATGGCGATAAAAAAGGTGATAGAAGACCCTAATCCCCGTGAAACAATTTCTGCAATCGCACGAAAAGATAATTTACTTTTTTTCATATTTTTACACTAGAAAAACAAACTCTTTTCCACAAGACAAATATTCAATCTAAAGAATATAATTCTAGCTCCCCAAAATTGGATAGGCGCTTCCTTGACATCAGCTACGATGAGTTGCAATCTTAATCATCATCGCTACTTGCATCTATTAAGCACTCCAAATTGCGATCATTGCACCCTGACAAAGCAGCTTCAAGACCTTTCGGAAAAATTAATAGGACAAATAAAAAAAATTAATCAGGTAAATCAAGCCCAACTATCAAGTGTTTCCATTTTTATTCAAACGAGTCAGCTTCAATTGATACAAATGAATGCCGATTCACTCCATTGTATAGATTGTAAAGATTGGATCAAAACCTGGATCCATCTTTGCCAAGTAAACCTACAAAAAATACGCTCCCGCCCGCCCGCCTACACGCATCTCCCTCTCTTCCAAGTCAAACGTGAGCCATTGTCTAATTAAACCTTTTGGAGTAGAGAAGAGAAAAAGGAGTTTTCACATGAAAAAACCAATTAGCATAGGCCTTATCGTACTAGGCGCCATTCTCTTCTTGTTTGGAACGCATGTAGACAATCAAGCAGCGCAGGGGGAGCAGAATCTTTCTCAGGCTGAATCGAGTGAACAAAACGGTCGAAGACCGGTGATTGGTCCAGTTCGAAGAGGAATTAGTTCGCAAGAGAGCCAAGCTGCTCAGCAGAGGATCGGTCAGGCAGGCCAGCAAGTCGTGGCGACGCAAGTGACAGCGAACTGGCTTCGCGGCAGCGGCATCGTCCTCGTTATCCTTGGCATCGGCTGCCTCATCTACTACCGCAATAGACCCTAAATTTCAGGCGGGAGTTTCACCTCCCGCCCTTTCTTTAGTAACCTGCCATCGCCTTCTTTTTCTTTTCGATTTCTGCTATTTTCTGGTCTTTTAGACGTTGGCGAAATTTTTCTACACCTTTTACGTCTTTAGCGAGTTTAGCGCCAACAAAGTCATAGAAACGTGGCCGCCAGTCCATCGATTTTTTTATCTTATCTAAGTCGGTTTTATCAGATCGACGCTCTTGAGCCTCAACAAACTTATCAAAATATAATCGATAATCCTCTTCATTCATATCGGTACCATGAAAATTTTCATAAGCCGACTTCGTCAAAGGAACTGACTCATCCAAGGCATCAAGATCATCGGGATTCATAGACGCAACTAACTGACAGACCAAGTAAACTCCTAGAGAATAAGGAAATCCTTTTCCCTGATCTGCGAGCACTTCCTTTAGTTCTGCTTCGTAGTCGTCAAGAGCACTGCAGAATTCAGCCACTTCTTCAGCTTCTTCCGCCCAAATCAAAGGCTTGTTAGAGCAGCATAAAATGGTCATAGGATTATCATGGTTTAGCTTGTTCATCAGCAATTCAGTAACCTCCGCCTGCTCTTTCTCTCCATCTGTTGGCTCTCCATCGCAAAATAGATAACGCGATACCTTTTTTCCTTCGCCAGCAGCGAAAGATCTTTTCAAGGTATCGAATAAAGGGGTGCCTTCTCTTCCTGGTGGTTTAAGGAAGATATCATTAATTTTCTGATTTGCATAGGCGATGAATTGCTCTGGCGTTTTCCCGCTTCGCTCTAACGTAATTTCGTCTCTTCGATTCAAGAATCTGATTTTAATATTGTTGGTGGGTACGTAGGCCAACATTTCGATCATTACCTGCATTCTCAATTTAGCCTCATCCCAGCGAGTTGGATACTTTTGCCCATCTTTTGAAGGATCTTTCATTGAGCCGCTATCATCCATGATGAATTCGAGCCAGTCGAAATCTTCAAGCCCTAGAAGTTTATTCAATAGACCCAGGGGTATTTCCCGCACAGAAAATAGATCTCCTACGCTTTCTATTGCTTTCTCAGGCGCAAGACCAATTTTGTTGTACAGGTCTGGATCTCTCATCATTTTAAGCGACTCTTCGGTCGACTCTGATATCATTGGTATTTCAAGACCTGCCTGTTCGTAAGCGTCCTGCAGTACCTTCATATCCTTTTCATTTGAAATGATCGGAGTTGAGCCGGCCGGAGCTTCTGTCGGTCCAGGTACAGGGATCGTATGGATTTTCGGAGCTTCTTTGTAGTTGGGATTTTTCCGTCTTACTCCTGTATTGGGATCGACGATGTATTTTGATTGTTGCTGAAGAGCTTGCGCTCCACCCCGCTCCTCGGACACTTGATACAGAATAAGCTGGCGCTGCCATAGCTACCTGATTGGTTTAGGGTTGATGCGAAAACTCAATAGGAGTTGATTCGCGGCCGGAGGGTACAACAAAAAGATTTATTTAAGAACAAGCGAATAACTTGTGCTGCGGCCGCCTTCAACATTCTTCACCAGGATTCCTCTCTCGACGAGATCGAGGATATCTCGATAAGCAGTGTCTTGTGAGCATTTGGCGATTTTTGCCCATTTAGAAGAGGTTAACTTCCCTTCAAAGCCATCTAACATCCTATTGATCATCTTCCGCTGCCTTTCATTTAGATCTACGGCCGCTAAGGCTCCCCAAATTTTTTCTTTTTCTTTTATTGCTACGAGAGTGGACAAGGCTCGATCGATCGCTCTTTCTAAACATTCGAGAAACCACGCGAGCCAAAGAGTGATATCGAGATTTCCTTTTTGGGTCTGTTCTAAGATCTGATAGTAGGCCTTTCTCTCTGCTTGAATCTGAGCTGATAGGCTATAAAATCGACGAGAACTTTTCTCCGATCTGGCTAATAGTAAATCGGCGATAGCGCGGCCTATACGACCGTTTCCATCATCAAAGGGGTGAATCGTCACAAACCACAAATGAGCAATAGCTGCTTTTAATACCCAATCGATTTTTTCATTTCGATTTAGCCAATCTAAAAACGCCTCCATTTCCCGATCGACATATTTAGCCTCTGGCCCCTCAAAGTGCACGACCTCTCTGCCCCTTGGACCGGAAACGACCTGAATGATTCCTTTGCGCCACTTGCCCACTTCTATTTTTGTGAAACCACTTCGACCTGTCGGAAAAAGACATGCATGCCACTCAAACAGCCTTTTCTTGGTCAACGACTGGTCGAAATGTTGTGTGGCATCGAGCATCATTTCAACTACACCATCTACATGTCGATCCACTTTATCAACTGCTGCTGACTCAATCCCCAATCGACGCGCGACAGACGAACGGACCTGACCTTGATCTAAGATTTCGCCTTCAATTTCGCTTGATTTGATCACATCTTGCGTAAGAGCTTGCAAAACAATCTCTTCGCTAAAATGGAAACCAATCGCCTCCATTCCACCAATCAGATGCCCTTGATGATGACGTACTCGAGTGAGAAGATCGGAGATCTTCTCCACATCCCACTTAAAGGCAGGCCAGTTCTTCCGTTCGTAGATGTACATATCTCTATCTTAACAGCTATTCTCCGCACAGACAAGCCTAATCTCCGCAAATCATGCGGAGATTAGCCGATCTATTCTCCGCACAATCCCAGAACCATCTTAAAATGAAGCATATAGATAGGAATAAAAAGAGAGCCTAGACAAAAAAATAATTTAAAATTAAAAACATCAAGTGAAGGAAAAGGAGTCTTTCAATGGGTTTAATACTTCTAGTTATTTTGATTTTCTTGATTATCTTGTCTTTACCAACTTGGCCCTACAGCCGTGGATGGGGATATGGTCCAACAGGTCTCGTTTCGTTGATTTTGCTGGTGATCATCCTCTTGATCCTCACCAACATCATTGGCTTCTGGAGAGTGGAAGTACCACAAGATCCAAACGCGCCAACGACAATCAAAATCGAAAGACCTCAACAATACTAAGTCTTTAAATCTATCCTATTTATGAGGATAGGTTCTTTTGGGTGCGTATTGATACGCACCCGATTCTTAACATCAACTGAAGAGAGTGAACGGATGACGGGACGCGAGACGAGGTCTTTTTGGCAGGCAGAAAGAGAACTGAAAACCTATCCACCTTTGTCCCATCATTTAGATGTGGATGTCTGCATCATTGGAGCGGGCATTTCAGGTCTCACTGCCGCTTATTTATTGAGCCAAGAAAATAAAAACGTCGTTGTTTTAGACGATGGGCCAATTGGCGGTGGACAAACCGTCCGAACGACGGGCCATTTAACCAATACATTGGACGATCGCTATTACCATCTCGAGAACTATTTTGGTCAAAAAAACACCCAACTCATTGCTGAGAGTCACCGAGCGGCTATTGATTTCATTGGATCTCTCGTCAAAAGGCATCAGATAGATTGCGATTTTGAACATCTCAAAGCCTATTTATTCGTGCCGCCCGATGAATCTACCGAAGTTCTAAAAAAGGAATTAAAAGCAGCTCACAATGCGGGTTTAACAGACGTCTCCTTTGTCGATCGATCCCCCATTCATTCATTCGACACCGGTTTAAGCCTCTGCTTTCCCAATCAAGCTCAGTTTTCTCCCCTCCCCTATCTTGAGAAACTCTGCGAGCTCATCAAAGAGCAGGGAGGTAAAATTCATTGCAAGACACACGCGAGCAAAGTCGTAGAAAAAAACTCCCTTTATCACATTTCTACCGATCAAAAGTACTCTGTCACCGCTAAGCATGTCATTTATGCTGCCAATTCCATGACAGGAAGTCGATTCCTTCCCCATCTCAAACAAGCTCCCTACAGGACCTATGTCATCGCAGGCGAAATTCCCCACGGCTCAGTTGCCAAAGCGATGTACTACGATACAGCCGATCCCTACCACTACATCCGGACCGCTCCCCTTACCGCCCACACCGATTTATTGATTGTAGGAGGAGAAGATCATCGAACCGCCGAAGAGCGCGATATTAAATCTCTGTATGAACGGCTCGAACGGTGGACGCGCGATCGATTTCCCATGCTCAAAGAGATCAAATACCATTGGTCAGGACAAGTGATCGAGCCAGTGGATAGTTTAGCCTTTATTGGGCGGCTTAAAAAAGAAAGTTATCTAATCACTGGAGATTCTGGCAACGGCCTCACTCATGGCACTCTTGGAGCTATCTTAATCTCCGATTTAATCATGGGCCGTCCCAACCCATGGGAAAAGATCTACAATCCTCATCGCATCACTCTTAAAACTGCGGGCGATTTTATCCAAGAAAACTGCAACAGCCTTGCACAATACAAAGATTGGCTGCAACCGGCCGACGTGAAATCTGAAGATGAAATTAAGCGAAACTGCGGAGCTATTGTCTGCGAAGGCCTAAAGAAAATGGCCTGTTACCGAGATAGCGAAGGAAAACTCCATAAAGTTTCAGCGGTCTGCCCCCATCTCGGAGCTCTCGTGCGATGGAACGAAAGCGAACACTGTTGGGAATGTCCCGCTCACGGCTCTCGCTTTACCACCGATGGCCAAGTAATTCAAGGTCCTACAAACCACAATCTAAAAAAGGAAAGATGATGCCACTCAAAAAAGGAACTTCTAAAAAGACTATCTCTAAAAACATCCGCACCGAAATGCATGCGGGCAAACCGCAAAAACAGGCGGTTGCAATCGCGCTAAATAAAGCTAGAAAATCGGGTGCTAAAATTCCGAAAAAAAGAAAAAAGAGAGGTTAGTAATAACCTCTTTTTTCGTAGA
>JBEHXF010000014.1:0-40941 GCA_048498835.1 Chlamydiota bacterium
CCTACGTCCCGTCCGCCCCGGCCTGGGTGGCGCCCACGCCCGTGGCGCAACCGCGAATTTGCCATTTTGCACAGAAAAACAACCCGAGCGCTGCGATAGCGAGTAGGTCGAAATTATAGGTAGCTCCAATTTTGCCGGCGAGGGATAGGGTGAAGAGAAGAAATAAGGGCCCCAAAAGCTGCATGAGGGGTAATTCTTCTTCATAAGTGCGGAAGAGTGAAGCTATTTTCTGCATCATAAATGTTCCAATGCCCTTGCTACGGTCAACAGTCCCCGCTCAAGGCGTGGAAAATCGAAGTGTTCATTCGGCGCATGAATCTGATCGGTGGGTAGACCATAACCCATCCCAACGACTTCAGCGCCTACTGCCTGTGATAACTCTCCAATAACAGGTACCGATGCGCCAGAGAGTAACCGACGACATGGTTTGCCCATCACCTCTTCTGAAGCGCTCGCCACAGCCGTGGCAAGCTGCGAATGGGGATTGGCCCGATAAGCAGCGGCTCCACCATGATGGACAATTTCTAATTTCATCCCCTTCACACAATGGCGACGGAGAAAATCTTCAATTTGTTTAGCGATTTTTTTCGGATCCTGTCCGGGTACAAGCCGGCAGGAGATTTTCGCAATGGCTTGTGCGGGAATGACAGTTTTGAAACCAGCCCCTGAATAGCCCCCGCCGATTCCATTGATTTCAAGGACGGGTCGGAAGACATTCGCCTCTGCAACACTTCGTCCTTTTTCTCCGCCAAATGCTTGAATGCCAAATTCTTTTGTATAATGCTCTTTCGGATGCTGGTGAGGAAACGCCTGTTTTTCTTCTGGAGTCGGTTCGACTACCTGATCATAGAATCCATCTACTGTTACACGACCTTGATCATCATAGAGTTTTGCGAGAAGCTCCACTAATGCGCGATTTGGATTGTAAGCGACGCCGCCGCAGAGTCCCGAATGAAGATCGCCATTAGAGCCAGTTAGGGTTACATCCATCGAGAGAATGCCGCGGGCGCCCAGATTAATGGCAGGGGTCTGCACATCATAGGAGTCATAATCGACGACAAGCAGATAGTCTGCCTTCATCTTCTCACGGATCTGGGGTAATACGGACGAGAGTCCCACGCTACCTGCCTCTTCTTCCCCCTCGATACAGAATTTGATATTAATGGGCAATCCCCCCTTTAAATCTCGGAGTAATTTCATAGCAGCCATAGCGAAAAAGATCTGTCCTTTATCATCGACTGCCCCCCGAGCAAAGACCTTATCGTCCCGTTCCGTTGGCTCAAAAGGGTCGCTCTTCCATAGTTCTAATGGATCGACCGGCTGTACATCATAATGGCCGTAAATCAGAACAGTCGGTTTATTCTTGCCTGCCTTTAAATCTTCGGCGTAAACTATAGGATGGAGTTTTGTTTGGATCACTTCAGCCCTCAAGCCAGCCTCGGTCAGGTAGTTTTTAACCCACTCTGCGCACCGATCTACCTCCCCCTTGAACTCAGATTCTGTGCTGATCGAGCGAAAACGCAAGAAAGCGAAGTAAGCTTCTCGGAGCTCATTTTTATGCTGTTCGATCCACTTCTTATAATGTGTGAGCATAAGGACCTAATGTGGGTAATGGGTCCGATCATATGTCGCAACAAAATTGGAATCAAGTAGACAAAGAGGAATATGAAAGAAACAATCGAATATTATAACGAACATGCTCGTGAATATATCGAGCGCACCTCCCATCACGATCGGAGCGAGCAACATGAAAAATTCCTCTCCTATCTTCCGAAAAGAGCCACGGTTTTAGATGCGGGATGTGGATCGGGTCGCGATTCGCTCGCGTTTTTAAAGGCGGGATGCCAAGTTCAAGCCATCGATGCAGCAGAAGAGATGGTGCGACATACTCGCTCGCTCGGCATCAATGCAGAGACCAAGAGGTTTGAGGAATGCGATTGGGTCGAAAAATTTGATGGAATTTGGTGCATGGCCTCTTTATTGCATGTAGAAAAACAACAGTTGCCCCTTGCCATAAAAAAGTTGGGAAAAGGATTGAAGAAAGGCGGCGTTTGGTTTGTCGCTTTTAAGGAAGGAAATGGAGAGCGCATAGAAAACGGGCGCTATTTTCATTTCCTCACAAAAGATCAAATCCTCGACTACTTTTCTTCATTCGAGCTACTTGAGCTTTGGACAGAAACATCCACTGCAAATCTCGCTCCAACAAATTGGATCAACGCTTTATTTCGACTCGCGCCGAGATAATTTTTCGTCAAACACTTGGCTCGCATTGTCGACTAAGAAGGAGGCGAGAGTTTCGTCTCCTTCATAAGACATCTCTACGTCCATTTTTCCTTCTAACGTCGGTTCGCTGCAGGTAATGAGAACAAAGCAGGCATGTTGATTTTTGAGGGATTGTTTAATTTTTTCTAGAGACAACTCTTTAGCATTCTTTTTCGGGTGTTCAACTGTGACGACCGTCTTGCCCATTTATCTCCGCCAAGTATGTCGAGAATTTTTTATCAAAAACCGCGCTTCCAGACGCTTCTGGAGGGGTTTTTGATTTATTGACTGAGATAAATCTCACAAAGAGTCTTTTAGCGCCATCATTTTTTTTCGTAGACAGGAAGAGCCGAGGGCTTTTTAATGTTAGATAACAAAGGTGAAAATCATGAAATTTGCTAAACGAATTTTTCTTTTCCTCGCTCTTAACTTTCTCGTCGTTTTGATGATTTCTTTCGTGCTGCGCCTCTTCAATGTTCAGCCCTATTTGAATGCGTATGGCCTCGATTATCAATCGCTTCTCATTTTTTGCTTTGTCTGGGGCATGGGTGGAGCTTTTATCTCTCTCGCTCTGTCGCGCGTCATGGCAAAATGGATGATGGGCGTCCAAGTAATTCAACCCAATACGACGAACCCCGTTGAAAAACATCTTCTCCATACGGTCTATTCACTTGCCCGTGAAGCAGGCCTCAAGTCGATGCCAGAAGTAGGTATTTTCCAGACACCCGAACCCAATGCTTTTGCTACCGGCCCTACTCAGAGTCGTTCGCTCGTCGCCGTTTCTACGGGCTTGATGAACCGGATGAATGAAGGGGAATTAAAGGCGGTTTTAGGTCATGAGATGGCTCACGTGGCCAATGGCGATATGGTGACGATGACCCTTCTGCAAGGCGTCGTCAACGCATTTGTCATGTTCCTGGCCCGAGTTCTCGCCTATGCTCTTTCTGGTTTTGGCCGTAGCCGAGAAAATAACTCCAATAGCGGTAGCTATGGAAGCTATGTGATGTTTACTTATCTCTTTGAGATCGTTTTCATGATCCTCGGTTCGCTCATCGTCTGCGCTTACTCTCGCTTTCGCGAATTTAGAGCCGATGCGGGCGGCGCCCAGTTCGCCGGGCGTGAGAATATGATTTCGGCGCTGCAAACACTTCGTTCGCTGCAAGAGATCAAAGACCCCCGCGCCGATAATCCTGCGATGGCCGCCTTTAAAATCTCCCATCCAGCTAAAAAAGGACTTTTACATCTCTTTGCGACCCACCCTCCACTTGAGGAGAGAATCGAGAGATTGAGAAAGAATTAAACAAAGATCCGCGCAAAGCGCAGGCAGGATCGCCGCATACGCGGCGGCAAGATAAAAAAACCCCATCTTGTTGGAGACCAAGGGGCGCCAATCCTGCCCGTCCGTCTCGGACGGATCTTTGTTTATTTTCTTTTTTCTTATGCTATACTCTTGCCCATGAAAACAGTGATTGTTGGAATGTCGGGAGGAGTGGATTCCTCTGTCTCGGCGCTTTTGCTCAAAAAACAGGGCTACCGAGTCATCGGCCTCTTCATGAAAAATTGGGAAGAGACGGATGAACGGGGTCAATGTAAATCTTCTCTTGAATTTGCTGATGTGGTGAAGGTTTGTGAACAGCTGGATATCCCCTACTACAGCGTCAATTTCATCGAAGAGTACCAAGAATCTGTTTTCAAGGAATTTTTAGCTAATATCCAAGCTGGACTCACTCCCAATCCAGACATCCTCTGCAACCGCGAGATCAAGTTCAAAGTTTTTCTCAAAAAGGCAAAAGAGCTCGGCGCTGACTATCTCGCCACTGGCCATTACTGCCGAACCGACGGAGAAGGGCGTCTTTTGAAAGGACTCGATCCTGATAAGGATCAGAGCTATTTTCTCCACGCTGTTGCCCCGGGAGCCCTGAAACAGGTCCTTTTTCCCATTGGTCATCTCACCAAAAAAGAAGTGCGAGCAATTGCGCGCGAACACGGTTTAGCAACATCAGAGAAAAAAGATAGCACAGGGATCTGCTTCATCGGCAAACGGGACTTTAAACCGTTCCTCTCTCAATACATCGGCCTGAAACCCGGTCCTTTTAAAACACTTGACGGCACCTTCGTCGGCCAACATGATGGGATGGCCTTCTATACTATTGGCCAGAGAAAAGGGATGGGCCTCGGGGGCGAGGGAGATGCTTGGTTTGTCGTAGGGAAAGAGCTTGCAACCAATACAGTCTGGGTCGAGCGAGGCGCCGATCACCCAGCCCTCTTCGCCCCCTCTCTCAAGGCTGACCAGCTTACCTGGGTTGCTGAAGTACCGCAGTTTCCTTTCCGCTGCAAAGCGAAAATCCGCTACCGGCAAGAAGATCAAGACTGCACAGTTGAGGCTAATAGCCTCACCTCTCTTCGAGTGATCTTTGATACCCCCCAAAGAGCTATCAGCCCCGGTCAATCCGTCGTCTTTTATCGGGATGATCTCTGCCTCGGCGGCGGAATTATCCAACCATAAAATTTAAAAAAGATTTATTAATTTATTTATACAAAAAAATAGCGTATAATAAATTAACTTAAATTAAAAAAACAAATGACAATTTCAAATCTTCACAATCCTCAAGCATTCGTTCATCAAGACTCAGATCTGAATTGGCCTTATCCCACAAATCCTGCGCAGACGATGTATTGTCTCGTCCCTTATACGCTCCAAAAAATCGGACAAAAAATAGTAGCTGTAGGTAAACCAGTTTTGTCGCATGCAACGGAGACACCACACTCTAATGAACCTATTGAATTCAAAGAGATGGCACGCAGCACCCATACCTATTCCAGCAACGGCAGTCTTTTGGCTCAGTTCGCACAGGAAGGAACATTTGTTGTTCCTCGGTTGAATCCTCAAGAAATAAGGACTTTTAGGAAAATCTCCGAACGGTCGCTTTTAAGTTATCAAACCCGTGCTCATGATCTTCTAGCCTTTGATTTTCAACAGCTCATTCGCCCTCATCAAGGGGACGATCTCTTTAATCAATTTAAAGATAAATTCAGTGAGCAACTGGTTCGGTTGGACGCGACTTACCAGCAGTATCAAATAGTGATCAAGAGCAATCTAGATTGCCGCCCTGATACCCCCCTCCCAGCTGCTATCTCTTACTCGACAGAAATAAATACTCTTAGCAAGATCATTGATCTTATTGCAAAAAAGGTGTCAGACCAACCGATTAAAGAAGTTGCAGATTTTTGGAAATATCAACTCAGTCTACCGAGCTACATTACTCTTTTCCAAGCAATGCCTTTACAAGATCACCCTCAGCTTTCCAGCCTCTATAGTGAAATAGAGCCAGAAAACAAACGGCTAAGAGATTATCTTTCTTATCTCTCTGCCACTCACAAACTCGATCTTCCAAAGAACCTGATCGATGGAGATCATAAATCAGCATACCAATATGCGCTCGAACAATATAAAAATAACCGAGCATCAGGAGAGCTGTATGAATCGTTTATAAACAGAATGGAAATGTCAATCTTCCTGGATAGCTTACAAAAAGTTCCCGAAAAACTTTCTGTTATGACCTTGCAAAGAGATATTGGATGGCGTGAAGTACTCAACATTCTACTAATAAGTGCAAAAGCTGATGGATTTGAATCCTTCCCAGCTCAGCAGCTTGCTTGCGAGCGTCTGTTCAAAGGACTTCAATTTTTAGTGGAAGATAGGCCGTCTATCGGTTTCTCTGAATTAGAATCTCTCTATTCTAGTACGCAATCCCATGCTCTCAACAAATACGAAACATCTATGAAAAAGGAGAATCGGGCTGCTAAGAACCAAATTCGAACATTCGTTGAACTGATCAAGGCCAATACACAATTTACTGAAGTTCTCTATAAGACAGCCTTTCGAAATTTATTTGATTTTGTTCGACACATCGAAGGCAACATCAGTCTAAGACAATTAACAGATCAGATTCTGACAACGCATCAAAAACTAATCGGAAAAGGGTTGCTTGAATCAGAGAAAATGCAAGAAGATTTCGACCAAGTCCTCTCTTCTCTATATGACTTGTTAGAGTTTCAGCGCATGCTCTATACATTAAGAGATTTTTCAATTCCTCCCGAAGAGGATATTACACAGTTAGATCTTTTAGAAAGACTCGAAAGACAAGCCCTACTCTTCCAAAGCCCTAAAAGAGAAGCTATTATTCAAGAAAATCTACCGCATCCTCTTCCGATCGCTAAACCCACGGCTGAGCCGACTCTAAAGAGAGTTGAAGAAAATAAGGAAGAAGAGTTCCAGCCACTGCAAACCCCAGATAATCCTAAACCACGCAGAATCTTAGCTGATTTGAAAACATTTGGCTTTTTCTCTTTAGGTCATAAACGGGGCAAAGGTTCACATGAAATATTCCAACATTGGCAACACGCCGATCTGCAAGTTGTTGTCTCATTTCATTCTGGAAGCGGATCATTGAAAAAAGGAACGCTTGAATCGATTTACGATGTGATTCGCGAAGCACAAAAGCGTGGCAACTCTTAATGACATTGTCCTTAACCCAAAACAACGGAATTCCCCATCCCTTTAATTCAATCAAAGGATTAAAGCCTGACGATCAAGTCTTATGGCCCTGTTCTCTTCTTGGAAACCGATTGGTTTATGCGATTCCAGTCTTACCTATTCTTCATCAAGGAAAGCTCGTTTGGTCACCTGGCATAGGCTATGTTGAGATTCCCAATACCTTTCAGGATAATGAGCCGAGCCGAATTAACCTTTTTTTACAAATGCAAGCTATTTCAGAATATCCAGACTTGGCAAAAACTGGAGGCTACTACTTTCTCGCTCCTCAGTTCAATCCTGAAGAACTGACCACCATTCAAGAGGTGGCTCAACGTTCACTGATGGATTATCGAATCAATCTCCACAGCTTGATTGCCTTTGATTATCTACGCCATCTCAATCAAGTAATTCCACCTCAAGGCAATCAGTTTTTCCCATTGTTTAAGGAAAAAATCCTCAATTCATTATACGAGCTAAGCGTTGCCTACCTTGGGTATAACTTAGATGACTTAGAGATGAAACCCCATCTCGTTCAATCGACTGATAATTTACGCAAAACAATTACACTGATGGGCAACTTACTCGATCGGATTAACAGTCCTGCGGCAATCGCTGCTAAAAAGGTAGGAAAAGTTTGGTCTCGCCATCTCTGCTTTTATTCTTATTCCCACTTATTCTTAGCAGATTCCGTTCACACCCATCCACAGCTAGAAAAAGAAAGTCCGATCCTTCAAACAGATTCCGCTCTCTCTAGAGATTACTGCGAACACCTCAATGCCATCTATCGTTTAGAGCTTCCACGTAAGACTCCAGACTATCCTGACCTGATGAATTTATACCTAAACAATCGGCAAAATGGAGAGCTCTACAATCATTTTCTGGGCCGTTTTTTTATTGAAGTACGCAAGCTTGCTCCTTACGATACTTCGAAAAAACTCTATGATTCAGCTCCTTTTAAAAGTTATGTAAAAGACTTGGGATTAAGACATCTTTTGGATCAAATTCTGTATCAACAAGATATTCCCGGCTTTGAAAATGATCACTCCCTTCAAATCACCAATGAGCGAATCTTTCAAACTCTCAAGTTCCTAGTTAAAGACACAACAACCTTTCAGAATCCGGTTATCGCCGCTTTCCATACAAAAATGAGACTTGAAGCTTTTGCTGCTTTTAACTCCTGTTACGCAAATGAATTTAACGAACACCGAATCTTGAATTTCGTTTCGCTCATTGAAAAAAGATTTAAAACAGAAGAAGATCGCTATCAATCGATTTTCTATCACATGCTCGATTTCATGCGGAATACGAGGGGAAATATCGATGTAGCAAAGATCCGGCATGAATTATTAGCGCTTCATGCTTCACTTGGAGAAAATGAACCCGAGTTTGAGCAGCTTTTATCAAATCTTCTCAATCTCATCCAATTCCAACAGGATCTGTACTATTTAAGAGATTTAAAAGTCCCCGAAGACCAACGAATCGTCCCATTAGACATTCTCGAAGAACTTGAAAAGCGGCAAGTATTGGCTCAAGCCAGACCAGAAATACAGATCGCCTCTCCTACTGAATTTGATCGAGAATCGAGTGCGAGCTCAGAAATAACAAGACCCTATACTCCTAGTCCGTCGCCAGAACCAGATAGAAAAGAACCAGAATTCCAATACATCCCCACACCTCGAGATCCAAAATTAAGAGAAATCATTCGAGATTTAGAACAAAACGGATTTATCCCCAACGTGTTTGCTACCGGCAAGGGTGTTCATAGACGCTATGTACACAAAGACTTCCCCGTGTTGAATACAACCGTCCCATTCCACAGCGGAAAATCTCTAAAGAAAGGAACTCTTGAATCTATTTACAATGTGATTCGGCAAGCGCAAGCCCAAAAATTAAGTCAGAACTAAGCTAGGATTTCTCGAGTTAGCTGCTTAATTTCATCCTTATATCTTGCTACATCTGCGTAGTCTTGATCCGAAGCTAAGAATCGATCTTTTGCGCCCTGTATGCGCTCCGAATGGCTTTTTTCTAGGCAAGCTATCCAATTCTGGGAATGAGCCAACAATTCAATCGCCCTCTCTCCACCAGTTTTAGCTAAAATCCTCTCTTTGGCATCCTTTAGCATAGCATCTGTGATCCACGCCGCATTATAAGGATGCACCATATCCTTTGTAGAAATGGAAAGTCCCAAGTCTTCATTCAGTTTAATTTGGAAGTACAACATCACTTCGACTTCATGAATGAATCCCAATTCTGGCGGCGGATTTGCGCTGATCTCATCAACAATCTTTTCCATTTGTTTCAATCGCTCTTTCCCTAACAATACTTTGGCGTATTCTTTCGGTTCGAGCTTCGCACAATGAAAATGCCAAGCTAGTTCGATTTTATTAAAGGCAACAGTAATCCGATCTTCGCAAGTCTCATTTGCTTGTTGCAAGAGAACAAATACTTCATTTCGAAATTCAGAATTCTTGGCAATTCCTTGAATCATGCGGTCAATTTTAAGCACTGTGTTCGGACGTGTTCTAGAATTACGAAAATCTTTCATCTCTTTCAGTCTCGATAAGAACCGATTGAGTGTAGAAATTTCCTCAGTCGATCCAGTGATAGCATGGATAAACTGCTTATTAATGGGGTGACGCTCTTCCCATAACTTAGGATAGCGCTTCTTTGGATAGTTCTGCTCAAATTTTTCTGCCCATTTTAAAATTAATTCCTTCGAGGGAAGTGGTGCATTGTTCCGGTTCCAGACTACATTAAAGCCTTTTTCTAGCTTAGCTATAACGCGGTCTATTTTTTCGACTGACTCATTCGAGCTGACTGCCACATAAGCTGAACCGAGAAGTACTGCTAGAAAACCCAAAAATAATATAACCGGAGAGAATATGACCATTGCCGCTTTAGCTACAATACGGGTTGTTGGATTCAGCTGCGTATTAACAGGAGCGATTTCACGTCCCAAAAGGGGTTGAGCAGCAGGGTTTTGCGCATGGTTTCTCAAAAGAGGTGCTACAGCCTCTTGAACTCGCTGTTCAGTAGGATTGAGCGGAGCCTCGATGTCTTCTTCAAGGGCTCTAAAAGCGGTTCTCTCGATTAATGGGATACTCATTACTTCCCCAGACATAGTCCTAATCCCCTTATTTTGTTAAATATTATTTTAACAGATTAATAAAAATAATTTAACAAATAAGTGAATAACGGGATAAATAGGGATTAACTGTTTAAATAGTAATAACAGGAGTTAATAAGGAGCTGAGAAGCTCTTTGCTTTTTTCGCTTTTGATTAGTCTTTCATCCTCTAAGAAATAGACTTCATGGGGATGGATTGCTTCGCAGAGATGCTTGAGACTTTCTGTCTGAAGAATGATAAAACTCACCTCTTGGAGCGATGAGAGGAGGTGGAGAAATTCAGCGCTTGGTTGAGGCCCTCGGATATAGATCAGAAGTTCCGAGCCTTTTTCGCATGACAGTTCACGTAGCGTTCGAAAGAGAGCATTTGTCATTCCCGTCGGACTATTGAGAACAAGAAGCGAATATTTTTTCCCTTGCAAGACTTGTTTGAGGGCAAACAGATGATTCTCGTCGAAGATTTTATTCTCTGCATCAACCTCGAGCATGCGACGCGCAATTTCTGAAAGGGTCACCTGTACGCAGCCAAGCCTTTCGATCGAGATCCCAGCTGCAATGTTGGCCAGCTGTACCGCCGCGTCCATATCGAGCCCATTTGCAAGAGCTAAGCAAATCATCGACAAAACGGTATCGCCCGCTCCCGTCACATCTTTTACCTCTTTGGATCGAACCGGAAAATCACTCCGCTCTCCCTGTCTATTAAAAAGCGACATTCCCGCTTCTGAGCGAGTGATCAAGAGAAGATCAACATCGGTTTGTCGCAATAGTTCTGCCGCGACCGCGCTAAGCGGAGCGTGAAGAGGGAGTTTAGCCGCTGCATAAGCTTCAGAGAGATTGGGCTTAAGGAAATAGGCGCTCTTGTATTTAAGAAAATCGCTCCCTTTAGGATCGATGATCAGAGGGATGTTTTTCTCACGAGAAATCCGAATGGCAGCATTCAATATCGTCGGAGTGAGAAAGCCTTTTCCATAATCGGAGATCGCGACCACTTGTACTTGAGGAATTTCTCGCTCTAAAAATGCGAGCACTTCTGCTTCATACTGTGCTTGGAGGGGGATGATTTTTTCAAAATCAACTCGTAAGAGCTGCTGACTGTCAGCGATCAGACGATTTTTGACTGGCGTCTGATAATTCGCTTCGATGAAAAGACCTTGTGTATCGGTATTTTCACGAGTGAGCCTTTTGCGGAGCTCAAGGCCTTCCGCATCATTTCCAATTCGTCCGCAAGCGATGACTTTAGAACCTAACGTAGACAAATTCAGTACGACGTTGCCAGCGCCACCCGGTCTTGATTCGAGACTTTGCACTTCCATGACAAGAACAGGCGCTTCTGGAGAAACGCGTTTCACGCGACCCGTTGTGTAGGTATCGAGCATAAAATCGCCGATCACAAGCGTTGTGAACGACTTGATGGAGCGAAAAGATCTGGCGAGTTTTACCATCGAGCGCTTCTCAACAAGTACTGCCCCACATATTCGCCTACCGCAAGGTGGATCGGCGTTCTTGTTGCAAGAGCAGCATCTGAAGAAAAGATATTATGGAATTTGCGCATGTCTGCGCAAGTATAATTCTGATATTGTTTTGAAAGATCGGCAGGCATGTCTATGTATTGGATATTCGCTTTTTTCTCCAGTGCAGAGAAAAGAGAGCCCGCCAGCTGATTCCAGGTGGTGACTTGACCTTGCCCAATATTGAATAGACCACCGACATTCCGGTATTTG
The DNA here is from genome assembly GCA_048498835.1 of Chlamydiota bacterium. Taxonomy (GTDB): domain Bacteria; phylum Chlamydiota; class Chlamydiia; order Chlamydiales; family SM23-39; genus CAITMJ01. The sequence goes on from JBEHXF010000014.1 coordinate 11,647, forward strand.
GGCTCCAGAAAACCGCACGTCATTTTCACCGCGTCTTTCACGTAGATGAAATCGCGGCACTGTTCCCCATCGCCAAATTTCCGATCATTGGATTTAAAAAGCTGAATGGGCGCATCGCTATTGGCCACATGGGTCATCTTCAACACCATCGAAGCCATGCGGCCCTTATGGTACTCGTTGGGGCCAAACACATTGAAGTACTTTAAGCCGACCACCTGTTTGAGGACACCCTCTCGCTTCATCCATAAATCGACGAGTTGTTTGGAGAAGCCATACATATTGAGCGGCTTTAACTCTTCAATTGCCGCCTCATCATCTGAAAATCCAAGCGCCCCATCACCATACGTCGCTGCGCTAGAAGCGTAGATAAAGCGTTTCCCATGTTTCAAAGCCCATTCAGCCAAGCGAACAGTATAGCGAAAGTTATTCTCCAACAGATAATCAGCGTTCGTTTCAACCGTATCAGAACAGGCGCCTAAATGGATGATCGCTTCAACTTCATTCTCGCGCCCCTGTAGCCAGTCCATTAAAGCATGCTTAGAAATGAGATCCGCGAATTGCTTGCCGACCAGATTTTTCCACTTATCGCTCGCTTTCAGATCATCTATTAAGAGCAAGCGCGTGCGACCTTGATCGTTCAGATGGCGCACAACGCCCGAGCCGATCATGCCCGCAGCACCTGTAACTACAAGATACGGTTGTTCGTTCTGTTTCATGGAAAATGAGTCTAGCAGAGAAGAGGAACCCGAGGCAAAAGAAAAGTAAGGTTTGTAATCCTAGGATTGAGGAACTTAAATAGATGGGCTAAGAAGCTATTTTTCTTTTGATACTGCTCCTTTTTGTTCGATTACGACTTTTAGAATTTTTCTTCCGGACTGGAGCTTTTGCTCCTCGAAGCAAGCCTTCAGTATTTAAATCTTCATCGATTTCTGGCCAGTGAATTCCGTATCCACCACCACAAATTTCCCATGTGGCTCTTTGCTTAGCGCTTGCCTTCAAAAGTCTAGGATACCAACTCAGAGGAGCAGAAATGGAGCGACCATCCATTAAATTCACTACTAGAGAATCTCGTGTAAAGTAGACTGCTTCTACTCTCTCATCCATATTATTTCCCGAAGAACTCATTCCATTGGTCCAGCAAACGTTTTTGATGTTCAATTACTAAATCCCCTAAGCGATTTAATTCCTTAGCGCTAAATCCTGAGCTCGTTGCCAGTTTCCCATTTTTAAGCCAAAATTTCGCAGTTGAAAGTCCGCTATCTATATGCACATGAGCAGGTTCATTCGGTTCGTGGCTATAAAAACAGAATCTGTAAGGACCAATCCGCAAAATAGTAGGCAAAAAGGCTCATTATAGGATTGAAGTAGACGATAGGCTACAAGGAGCTTTTTATCAAGATTGAAAAACAGGGGAAAAAGAAAGTGCAGAAGAAATCCTTCTGCACTTTGCATTCAGACTTATGCCTTGTCTTCCTCAGAGGCTTCGGGTGCTGCTGCACCTTCGGCTGGGATCGGCTTGACGACATTTTCCATGCCGGCAACGTTGATCCCTTCTGGGATGATGGTCAATTGAGAGATCGTGGTGATCTCTTCTTTCAACTTTACAGTGATCTTGTGAACGCCCGTTGTTTTGATCGGACGGGTCACGGCGATGTTTCGGCGCTCGACGGCGATGCCTTTGTCAACGAAGAGTTGAGCAATATCGGCAGCCGATACAGAACCGTACATGTGGCCTTCTGGATCCACTTTGACTTTGATTTCGATCGGTGTCGCTTCGATCAATCGAGCGAGCTCTTCCGATTCTTGGCGGTCAACGACCGCTTGTTTCGCTCGTTCTGCACGGAGACGCTCTTGCTTACGCAAAGTGTTCGCCGATGCAACGACTGCGAATCGTTTTGGCAATAGGAAGTTGCGGACGTAGCCCGGTTTAGCGGAGACGATCTCCCCTTTCTTACCGAGAGCTTCGACGTCTTCCAAGAGAAGCAGTTGCTGTTTCATGAAATCCCCCGATTACTCTTCGGCGACGAAGGGAAGCAGCGCCATGTGACGTGCTCGCTTAATCGCTTGTTTTAGAACTTTTTGGTAGTAATACGAAACACCAGTGATTCGGCGCGGCAAGATTTTGCCTCTTTCCGTGATGAATTGCTTCAATGTTTCGATATCTTTGTAGTCAATGCCGTCGACTTTTGATGCGACGAACGGGCAAGTCTTCTTGCGTTTCGCAAATGGCGAATCACCAGAAGCTGCGTTAGTTGGTGCACTTGTTTTTTTAGGTTGCATGGAATCAGCCCTGTGTCTTTAAGGGTTTAAACTCAAGGCTCTCTTGAACCTTTTCAACACGTGTATTCATGAAGCGGATGAGATCTTCATGAAGGTGATACTCTTTCCAGAGTTCGTTGATCGAAGAGGTGGGCGTCTCGAAAAAGAGAACATAATAGTACCCTTCGCGCTTGCCGTCGATTTCATAGGCGAGCTTGCGGCGTCCCAATTCGTGAGTATGGAGGATTTTTCCACCTTTTTCGGTGATTCCATCGGTGATTTTATCAAAAGCTTTTTTGCGAGAGTCATCGCTAAGCGTTGCGCTTAGGATATACATCCCTTCATAAAGCCCGTTTCTTTGTTGTCTCATTCTTATTCCCTTGCATGGAGTCGATGCACTTGGCGATCAGACTTTCCGATTCGCGAAGTCCATCGCACGGGTTAAACCTTTTTCAATAAACAGTTCGACCGCATCTGCGGCACGCTCTAAAAGAGCGGGAACCAATTTCTCTTCTTCCGGAGAAAATCTCCCGAGCACATGGCTAGCGAGATCCCCCTCTTGTCGATCTCCGACCCCGAGTCGCAGCCTTGCATACCGGTTGGTCTGCAAACACTGTTCAACGCTCTTGAGGCCGTTGTGGCTTCCGGGTCCGCTGTCGATTTTCAACCTCATCTGCCCCATCGGAATGTCGATATCATCGACAATGATTAGGATGCGGGAGAGATCAATTTCCCGATAACGGATCGCTTGGACCACCGCTTCACCGCTGAGATTCATAAACGTCTCGGGCTTCAGCAAGATCGAGGGCTCTGTCGCGATTGTTCCTTCCGCTACAGCGCCCTTTAACTTTGTGCTTTTTTTGAACTCCAAGCCATGTTTTTTGGCGAGAAAGTCAACGGCTGCAAAGCCGATATTATGGCGAGTCTTATCGTAGGCCTTCCCTGGATTCCCCAGCCCTACAATTAAGTACTTGCCTGCCATTAAGCCTTGCTCTTCGCAATGACAACAGCAACTTCATTCATCTGACCGAGAGCGCGTACAGAAGATGGGATCTCGATATCGGAGAGACGCTTCGCTTCAGTCATGTTCAACGAGCTCACATCCAGCGTAAATTCAGTTGGAATATCTTTTGGCAAGCAAGAGACTTTCAACGAACGGCGAACTTGACGGACAGAACCGCCGAGTTTGATACCTGGAGAATCAGCAGCGCCCAAAACTTGGATCGGCACATTCAAAGTGACTTCGCGCTGATCGTTCAATAAAACGAAATCGATATGCTCGATCGCATAAGACACTTTGTGGTATTGCACTTCTTTTACGAGAGCTTTGTGCATTTTTTTCCCATCGTGCAACTCAAAAACGGTTGTAGAGAGAAGTCCGCTTTTCATACTGCGCAGGATCGCCTGCAGCTCATCGCCTTTTACATATATGTTTTCATTTGCTTGTCCTGCGCTATAGAGAACAGCAGGAACATTTCCTTCGCGGCGGATCGTATTGGTCGCGCCTTTCTTGAGATCTTTACGTTGAAAAACTGTCAACTTCTTCATATCCATCCATCCATTAACTTTTAAACAGCGAAGATATCGACTTCGCTGAGACTACGCAATCAATCGCCTGGGCAAATAAAGGGGCCGCGGAAACGATCACAGGTTGTAGATCCCTCTCTCCATCTGAGGAGGGAACGGTATCGGTAGCGAACACTTGCTCGATTCCGCTCTTCTTCAATCCAGTGCCGAGAAACAGACCGTGCGTAATCACTGCGCGGACGCTTTTCGCTCCTTCATTCAGGCAGACATCCGCTGCCGTCTTCAATGTGCTTCCGGTCGAGCAAATATCATCGACTAAAACCACATTCTTGCCTTTCACATCACCAATCAGCGCATTGACTTCCACGCGCTGCGAGTTGATGCGTCGCTTGTCGACGATTGCTAAGTCGACTTTCAAATCTTCTGCTAATTTTCTCGCGAGCTTATTGCTACCCACATCGGGGGAGACGACAACCAGGTCTTTAAGACCGAGTTGTTTTAACGTTCGAACGAACAGGGGTCGGGCATACAGGTTATCTACTGGAATATCGAAAAAGCCCTGAATTTGTTCCGTATGCAAGTCCATTGTCAGAACTCGCGTTACGCCGGCTTTCTCCAGCAGATTGGCCACCAATTTGGCCGTGATCGGCACTCGTCCTTTTTCTTTTCGATCTTGCCTTGCATACGCATAGTAGGGCAAAACCGCGACGATATTTCGTGCCGACGCGCGTTTTAACGCGTCCACCATGATCAACAGCTCCATCAAACGGTCATTTGGCTTTCGAGCCAAAGGCTGGACGATAAAAACATCCTTGCCCCGCACATTTTCTTGGATCTGGATCCCGATTTCCCCATCAGGGAACGTTTCCCTAAGCACTTTCCCAAGCCCGACTCCAAGTTCACTTGCAATCTTTTTTGCAAATTCCTGTTCAACGGAACCCGCAAAAATCATGAAAGGCCCGTCAGATTTTGCCATGGCTTTAGTTAGCTCTTAGAAGTTGGGGCGGAAGGATTCGAACCTCCGAATGGCGGTACCAAAAACCGCTGCCTTACCACTTGGCGACGCCCCACCAAATTTTCGCTCGGTGAGAAAATTTAAACAGGAGCGATCATAGCAACAAGGCCAAATTTTTTGCAAGAAACACAGTTAGAAGAGATTAAATTCCACCGCTATTTCCTAAATATCTAACAATGAGTAATCTACAAAATGACAAGTCTTTTTTTATTCGAACATGCTATGGAAGGGTTTATGAGAATCGTCCAAGTTGCATCAGAATTTGCCCCCTTTGCGAAAGCAGGCGGCCTCGGCGAGGTCGTCGTCGGACTTTCCCGAGAACTGAGCCGCATTGGCGAGCAAGTCGATGTCATCATTCCGAAGTACGATTTCATCAAACCCCTCCAACACCTCAAGCTCGAGATTCCCGAATTTAAATCGCTTGAAAATGGACGCCAAATCCCCAATGCCATGTGGTCCGCCGATGCCGAAGGATGCCATCTCCACCTTCTTGAAGTTCGCCACCCCTCAGGCTACTTTCATCGACCCACCATCTACGGCCATGACGACGATGTTCCGCGCTTTCTCTATTTCTGCAGAGCCGTTGCAGAATACCTCAAACTCAAAAAGCAACCGATCGACATCCTTCACCTTCACGACTGGCACACCGGCCCGCTCGCCATTCTCATCCGCGATCTTTTCTCGAACGACATTCAAGTCAAATCGATCGTCCTCTCTATCCACAATGTCGAATACCAAGGCAAATGCGCCTCCCACGATCTCTCTGCAATTGGACTCGACGGCGAAAGTTACCTCACTCCCCTCAAACTCCAAGACCACAATCTCAAGTATCCGCGAACCATCAATCTTCTCAAAGGGAGCGTCGTCTACGCCGATGCAATCGTCCCCGTTTCCCCCACTTACGCCAAAGAAATCCTCACACCTCCCTATGGCTTCCACCTCGACGCTACGCTGCGCAAATACAAATCCAAAATCCATGGCATTCTAAACGGCGTCGATCTCAATCTATGGGATCCGCACACCGATCCCCACCTCTCTACCTACTATTCAGCCACCGACACTCTCTCGACTATCGCCTCTGCTAAACAGGCGAATAAACAAACCCTCATCAATCGATTCAAACTAGACAAAACAGCCTCACCTTGGGTTGGAGCCATCACCCGCCTCGTGTCGCAAAAATCCCCTGAACTCCTCGAACAAGCCCTCTACCAAACCCTCGAGCTCGGCGGCGCCTTTCTCCTCCTCGGCTCTTCGCCAAATCCGGCGATCCAAGCACACTTTGAAGAGCTGAAGAAAAAACACCTCAACAACCCGCGCGTCCTCCTCCATCTCGAATATGACGACGCGCTCGCCCACCAACTCTACGCAGCTCTCGACTTCCTCATTGTCCCTTCGCTTTTCGAGCCTTGCGGTCTCACCCAAATGATCGCGCTACACTATGGAACCCTCCCGATCGTCCGTGCAACCGGAGGTCTAAAAGACACGATTGTCGATTGCGAAAATCCCCTCGCTCCAAGCTCTCATCGCAACGGCTTCCTCTTCCCCCATCCGACGGCCGATTCGCAAAAGCAAGCCCTCGTCAGAGCCGTCCATCTCTACCGAACCAACCCTGCCACGCTCCAAAATCTCATTCGTCAAGGAATGCAAATCGACTTCAGCTGGCAAAAACCCGCTCAAGAATATCTGAAGCTCTACCGAAAACTCATCGGTCAAAGCACTACTTCGCTTAGTTCTAGCAGCCTAAAGCGTCTCTAGAACTTGATCGGTAAATAAAAGAGGGCCGACGTCGAAGATCACCTCTTCAGAAACCTCAGTTACGAAAGCCTTCAACTTTTTTGAAGCCAACCGACTGTTTACGCTCGTATGGGCAGATCTTTTTTTCGTCATAATTTCATTATAACATTTATAACACAAATCTAAAGTTTTATCATGCGGATCTCGACGCCACCTCGAAGTCTTCGTTACTTTACAATTGGTGCAAGCTTTACTTGTTCGTTCCGCAAGAGCTTTTCTATAGCAGAGAGAACAAAGATCTTGGGTTTTAGTTTTCGGATCTCTACCCCACTCTTTCGACTTTGTCACTTTGCAGATAAAACAGGTCTTGCTTGGAACTTGAGCAATAGCCCGTTTATAACAGCGAGAGCACAGATCTTGAGTTTTATTCAGCGGATCATGAAACCATTCTCTGGTCTTAGATACATTACAAACAGCGCAAGTTTTCTTTGCCATCGCCGCATGCGCAACTTTATAGCAGAGATGACAGAGATCTCGGGTGGTATCGCGGGGATCTCTCACCCATTTCCAAGCAGCTGTTGTCTTACATTCAAAGCAAACTTTATTTACAGAATTCCCGATCGCTCTTCTATAACAATGCTCACATCGATAACGAGATGGATCTTGCGGATCTTTATGCCAGCAAGAAGTCTTAACCGATAAACAGAAAGAGCATTCTTTAACGAGATTGATATTCAGTGAAATGGACTTATCCAACAAAGAACTTACATTCATTTGCTCTCTACAGAGTTTCCAGCGCCTTGCGAATGTAAATCCGATTCGAATAAAAATAATCACACGCTGAAATGACCGTATAAATCGCAGCCACCGTTACGGCAAACAGGCTCACTTGCTGCAAGAGCTGCAGGGACAAATAGCCCATCGAATAGGGAATCATCATCAACACAATTAAAAACGCAACGACTGCTTGAATCACCGCCTTCACCTTGCCGCTCATCCGAGCCGCCAAAGCGACCCCCCTCAGCGCGCACAACGTTCTCAATGTACTAATGAAGAACTCGCGGTACAAAAAGACGAGAACCAATAAAAGGGGCAATTGAACAAACCCTTGCGTGAAAGTCAAAAACAACGAGATCCTCGTGATGCTATCGGCCATCGGATCGAGCACCTTACCCAAATCGGTCACCTGATTCATCCGCCTCGCCAAAAATCCATCAAAGACATCAGAAAACTCGCTCACCACCAACAGCCCCAGCATCAAATATGGCAAAGCGACAAGCGAGATCCCGAGCGACTCCCGTCCCAAATATAATATCGGGAAGAGGGGGCTCAAAAAGATCCTCAAGAAGGTGAAGAAGTGGGCTAAATTCATCCGAGTCAAAATTTGCTTTTCAGAAAAGGCTAAAACAGAACCCCGTTATTTATCAAGAGTTGTGATCACCCCCTATCCATCCCTTTATTAAATTATAATTTGAATTTTTAATATTATTTTGATATAATTTCAACTCTAACTAAGAGGTTTTTATGAAAATCAACACAATTAATGAAATGAATGCCGAAGCTAGCAACTGGCAAACTCAAACCTTTCGCGTCGGTCTCACCACTGAGGGGAAGAAAGAGTTGGCAAAACTTGGTTTAGAATTAGCCGAAGCAATCAAAGAATTCGGAAAAACCTTACCACAGACATCACAAAATGCTTCTACGATTAAAGTAAAAGTCCACGCGATCTCAAACAGAATTTATCAGCTCGTTCCTGAACTTAAGCCAAAACAAAAAAGCTGCTGTGAAAAAGTGATGAATTTCGTCGGTAATTTCTTCTCGAAGTCGAAGGAATAACCATGAAAATAACCACTTATAAAGAAGCTCATGATTGTTTTGACAGTTACTGGGAATCAACCAAGGGTTTTTCTGCTAAAGATCCGATCGCCCAACAAGCTCTCCTTGATCAAGGCGCAAAAATACAACAAGCCATTCAGGATTTTGCTTGCCCTTATTTTGCAGTCGCAGAATTGACCTCAATAGCGAAATGTCAGATGTCAATGAATGCACGAAATGATCATGAAGCTAAGTTTGCAACTCGAGTAAGAACAGCTGATTTATTGCGTGAGCTTGATGGACGAATTTTTTCTCTACTGACAAGTCAAAAAAAGATGAATTGCTGCCAAAAGTTGAGTTACTACTTTCACTCATCAAAAAAAGAAGATTAACATGACCTTTTCAACAATTAGTGAGATGCATAGAGCAATTGAGACTTGGAAAGCCTCAAGTCGACAAGAGCAGTTAGAACAAGGTCAAACGTTGCTAGACAAAATCGATTCAACGATTAAAGCGATGGGTAATAATACGAACGCTTATGTCTTGATGCGAGATGAGATCGGACCTGCTTATTACCTCGTTAATAATAAATTTGAGGAAATTAAGGCTCAACCTCAAGAGCCGAATCGGGCTGTAAATCCTGTTCGACTCTTTCTCAGTCTATTTTATTAAATGTTTCAACGCTTCTCGCCGCGAAAGCGGTGAGAGGGGCGTTTTCTCCACAAATCGTTTCACCGCCTCACCTTCTCTTTTTCCGTATTCTCTGAGAGCCCAACCAATGGCCTTTCGGATGAAAAACTCTTTTTCATGCGCGAGCGTTTGACAGGTGCGAAAAAGCCTCTTTTCGTCTGTCTTTTCTTTGTAGCGAAGCTGGAAAATGATCGAAGAGCGTCTCAGCCAGAGATGATCCGACTCAATCCATTGATCTATGTGGGAGATAAGGTTGGGAAAGCGCTGCAAAAGAGGGCCCATGAGATGGGGCGCAATCGTATCGACTGTATCCCACCAGGAATTGGACCGGATCATTCGCTCAAAAAGGGCGATATCGGCCTCTACCCACTCTTTTTTATGATAGAGAGCCAACTCGATGGCAGCATAATGAAATTCTCGCTCAGGCTGATTCCAGAGCGTTTCAAGATCTTGGCGCCAATCAATAAAGGGATGTGTTTTATAAAAGCGCCGGAGCGCTTTTCTGAGAATGGGCGTCCGAACACCTAAGAAAGGGAATTGATGGAGGAGGTAGGCCGCCTGCCAAGAGGCGGCTTTTTCATCGCGGAGCGTCTCAAGAGACGATCGCAAGAGCTGGGGTAGCATCGGCTTTCTGCAGTGCAAGTTGACCGCACGCGGCGGCAATATCTTTGCCTTTAGTATAGCGCCAGGTGACATTAATTCCAGCTTCTTCAAGATACGCGCGGAAATCTTCAATCTTCTCTTTTTCAGGCCGCTCGAGGTTGAGTCCATCGACCGGATTGTAAGGGATCAAATTCACTGTACACTGCTTGCCTTTCAAGAGAGTGGCTAACTCAGCTGCGTGTTTCACGTGATCGTTAATGCCGGCGAGTAGCGTGTATTCGTAAGTGATGTCCCGTTTTGTCTCAGTTGAATACTCATCCATCGCCATGAGAATTTCCTCAAGAGGATATTTTCTCGCGTAAGGGATGATTTTTTTACGGATGTGTTGATTCGGAGCGTGGAGCGAAAGGACGAGGTTGACTTGCAGATCTTCTCTCGCCAGTTTTTTAATGCCCTCAACCACACCGACGGTTGAAACAGTGATACGGCGCTGGGAGATGTGGAATGCAGCTGGGTTGTTGAAAATCATGATAGATTTGACGACAGCGTCGTAGTTTTCCATCGGTTCGCCCATTCCCATAAACACGAGATGGCTGACCCGCTGGTCATTCTTTTTTAAGATCCGATCGATGTGAAGGACTTGCTCGACAATTTCAGCGACGCTCAAGTTGCGCAGGAGACCTTGTTTGCCCGATGCACAAAAGGCGCAGCGCGCAGGACAACCCACTTGGCAAGAGATACAGACCGTTCTCCGGTCGCCAGACATGATCAGAACCGATTCAACGCGGCTCTTATCGGGAAGCTCCCACAAATACTTGATCGTTTCGCCGTCTTCCGATTCGAGCGTGCGAAGCAAAGTAATAGCAGGGAATGTGAGCGAAGCAGCGAGTTTTCCACGCAAATCTTTGCTCAAATTGGTCATGGCTTCGAAACTCTCAGCCCCTTTGACATAGATCCAGTCGAATATTTGCGCTGCGCGGAACGATTTTTCGCCGTTCTCCTCGAGCCAACCCTTCAACTCTTCAATAGATAAAGAACAAATCTCTTTCATAGCGCAAACAAGATAACAGATCTCCTCTTGTTTTAAAACCTTTTCTTCGCCATTTTTAAAAAATGAAATTGACAGGTCCTTATGTTTGAAAATCCAGTCTTACACTTTATCGCCTCTTTTTATGAGCGTCTCGTAAAATACAGCAGCAACTGCCAAAGCATCTTCCTCTTGTGGATGCGCCTCACTTGGGGCCATCAATTCCTCCTCATCGGCCTTTCCAAACTTCACCACATCGATACGACAATTCAATTTTTTACCAGCCTTCACATCCCCTCCCCCGTATTCCACGCCTACTTCGTGGCCTACCTCGAAACCATCGGCGGCATCCTCCTCATCCTCGGCCTCGCCTCCCGTCTCATCGCCATCCCACTGGCCTTTACCATGCTGATCGCCTTAGCAACGGCTCACGCCGAAAAGCTCTCTCAACTGAAATTCATCACCGATCCTTCCGCCCTCGTCCACGAAGCTCCCTATCCCTTTCTCATCACCTCGCTCCTCGTCCTTTTCTTCGGCCCAGGGCGCGTCTCGATCGACGCCTGGCTGAAGCGCTGGGCTCACCGCCAACCAAAATATTAAACGCCAAGACGCAAAGGCAATAGAGAGTCATTTTCTTTGCGTCTTTGCGTTAAATTTTTCCAACCGCTATCCTGGTCTGCTAATAGGTGGGTAAGGCTTATGACGCAGACGAAAATACAAGAAACTCTTAAACCGATTGTCGCCCTCGCGAAACGACGCGGTTTCATCTACCCCGGCTCAGAAGTCTACGGCGGATTCGCCAATACCTACTCGTTCGGGCCCTACGGCGCCGAATTGAAAAAAAACATCAAAGACCTTTGGTGGAAAACCTTCATCCACGAGCGAAGAGATATGGTCGGGCTAGATGGCCCCATCCTTCTCCACCCGAAAGCCTGGAAAGCGTCGGGACACCTCGATGGCTTCAACGACGCGATGATTGATTGCAAGGCTTGCAAAAGCCGTTTCCGTTGCGACCACCTGATTGAAGAGACTCTGAAAAAAGACGCCGATGGCCTCACCCTCCAAGAGATGACCTCGCTCGTCCATTCGAACAAAGTCAAATGCCCTAAATGTGGCGCGCACGATTTTACGGAAGCGCGCAACTTCAACCTCATGTTCAGCACCCAAATGAGCAAAACGGGCGCTGACGATATCGCCTACCTTCGCCCAGAGACGGCGCAGGCGATCTTCCTCGATTTTAAAAATATCGCCGACACCATGCGCGTCCGCGTCCCCTTTGGCGTTGGCCAGATCGGAAAAGCGTTCCGCAATGAGATCACACCTGGCAACTTCGTCTTCCGCGTCATCGAATTCGAACAAATGGAAATCGAGTACTTCATTCGCGAATCGGCTTGGGAAAAGACTTTTGAAGATTGGCTCGCTGCGATGCACCACTGGTGTTCTCTCATCGGTCTGAAAAAAGCGCATGTCCACGAAAAAGAGCACCCGAAAGAGCAGCTCTCTCACTACTCGAAGCGGACCGTCGATCTCGTCTACGACTTCCCCTTCGGCCGAAGCGAACTCTACGGCCTCGCTTACCGAACCGACTTCGACCTCAAGCGGCACGCCGAATTTTCCGGCACGAACCTCGAATACACTGATCCTGAAACGCGCGAGAAATTTATCCCGCACGTGATCGAGCCGACCTTCGGTGTCGAGCGAACTGTCCTCGCTCTCCTCTGCGACGCTTACGATGAAGAACAGCTCGAAAACGGCGAAATGCGCACCGTTCTCCACTTCCATCCTCGTATTGCTCCCGTTAAAGTAGCTGTCTTTCCTCTCATGAAGAAAGAACCGCTGGCAGAGAAAGCGACCCACGTCTTCAAACTGCTCCAAAAACACTGGCTCTGCGAATATGACGAATCAGGCGCCATCGGTAAGCGCTACCGCCGTCAAGACGAGCTCGGAACTCCCTTCTGTCTCACCATCGATTTCGATACGCTCGAAAATGACACCGTCACACTGCGGGATCGCGATTCGATGAAACAAGAAAGAGTTCCTATCTCCCAGCTCGTTGAAATTCTCACCGTGAAGCTCAACTAAATGGCCTCCCTTTCTAGGTGCGAATTGCGAGAAATCGTCATCGTCCCAACCGATCAAATCGTACCTAGAAAAAGATCCGACCTATTGATGGCCCAACTCGCCAATCTGAACGAGAAAGCTACAGGCTTACAAAGTCGCGTCGCTCGCCTGCAAGAAGAAATCAAAAACCTCAAAAACAAACCGATCACTCCTCTCTCTGACTATCAGGAACTAGCCCTGCTGGAAACCCGAGAATGGAACTTAGCCCCGCTCCAAGAGTCTCTTGTTTATGAAAAAGAGCGAATCGCTTCTTTAATAAAACAAACCATCCAAGCTTATCAAAATTCTTCTGACTCAGACCATCCCGTTATTATGGTCGTTGATCCAAATGCAGGCGCAAGCTTTCCTATTGAAAACCAGATCTCCAAAATAGGAGCCTATCTCGAAAATAGGCAGGAATACCTATTGGAATTTGCCTGATCGCTTCCCGAAAGCTAAAAGCCTATCCTAGTATTTCTAATTTTTAACAAATTATCCCACTAATCAATTTTAGAAAGTTTTTTATCATTTATAATGATAAAATATTACTATTTAATAAACATAAGGAATAATAAACATGGCTATTTCTATAACTCATCAAAATTTTCAATCAGCTGTTAGCTCTCTTGAAAACATTAATAAGATAGTTAAAGCGGGCAAAACGTCATATGAGGCTGTCGATCTTAAACTTACCCAGATTAAGGAAGAATTACAGAACCTTCCTTCCTCTCCACAACAAAGAGCTACTCTTTTAACTAGCCTCATCCAACAACTCAACGACTTGGGGATAGATGAATCTACGCTACAAAAGCAAAATTATGCATTGGGAGAACAAGGTATATTGCTAAATGAAAATTTGGCTACAATGATGATTGCTGCCAATAAGGCTTTTGATACGTATGAAGAAACACGAGAGCTTTTAACAAAAGCCTCTTCCTGTAATCAGAAAATGCGTTCATATGTTAGCCATTACGCCTCTGAAGGTTTAACAAAAGCCCAGTCCTTCGTCCCGTACATCAAATACGTTGGTGCTGCTGCATTAATGGGCGCTGTTTCCTATTTCGCCGCCAATCAAGGTTAATAATTTAATCTAAAAAACGATCTTTTGGGCCGATCTCATGTATCGGCCTGAATTTAAATTGATGGCGATGATTCAGCATCCTTCGATAGAAAAAGTTAGCGATCCAACAAGGGAAAAGGGAAAGCCAGTAAATAACATTTACAATGTTTATATAAAAAAAGGAATTACATCATGTTTAATACCTCTTATTTAAATGCTTCGGAAAGTTCTTTGGAACCTATCAACAGCTTGGCTCATCCTCTCACAGAGAATAGAGTTGAAAATAAGCCTCCTACGATTAGAGAGTTAAAAGAAAGTTACAAAAAAATCCAAAAGAGCGCTGAAATCTTAGCTACCAGAGCCCAAGAATTTTCTGACCAATTCAACCAGTTACTACAAAATCCCAAAACGGCCGATATGAAGAACCGTCTCGAAACTTATCAAGTATATCATAACGCGGGTACCGAAGTATTTATGAAGATCTTTCATTGGTTAAAGAAGGATCAAAAGATATTAGATAAAGGGGAAGAGACATATTCTTCAGTATATTTTACCCGAGGCTTAGAGAACTTAAGCCAGAGAATATCGTCATTTGAACGCATTTTAAGGATCATCCAAGATAATCTTGAATCGTACAGCAAGCCTACTACTTGAGTTAAGGTAAAAAGCGATCTTTTGGGCCGATCTCATGCATCGGCCTGAATTTAAATTGATGGCGATGATTCGCAACCCATCGATAGAAAAAGTTGGCGATCCAGCAAGGAAAAAATGAGAGCCAACCAATCAGTGCCCACTTCCCCCCAATGATCCAATAGACCCGTAGAATAGCTTGTGAGCGCGTCCAAAACTCACGGTTTGTCGATTGGTAATTCTCTAAGAAAATAAGACTATTCATATGCGCATAGCGCTCATTCGGCCCAGAGAGGATATGTTTAGCGGTCTCCCCTTTGAGCGGAGCGAAAGCGATTTTTTTCTCTTCATCAATTTCGATAATGTGGCGCACGGCGCGGTGGCAAAGGGCGCACTCTCCATCAAAAAAAATCAGGTGCTCAGGCATCGGGTTTGACTCCTTCTGGCAAGACCGCTTGGGGCCTTTGTCGTTTGATCACATCAAATTTTCGAGCAAGCTCTAACACTTCAGCCTCAGAACATCCGCCTGAGTAAATTTTCATCTTGATCTGTTCTCTCTCATGCATCCAGTGGCGCTCTAGAAGACGTTGCACCGTCTCCACAAAATGGAGCATCGCCCGTTCGCGATTGATCTTTTTCTGCAAGATTTCCGCCATGAAGAGTTGCTGATCGGCGCTTTCTAAATCGATCGCAAGCGATAAGAGATCAACTGGTTTTTGCTCTTTGACTTGGTTCAAAATTTTCTCATAAATTCCACGTGCGGCCGAGACGCGAAAATGATCAGCTGTCAAATTAGCGCTGGCGATCGTAAAGAGATGCGGCAGGGTTTGCCCCATCAAGAGCAACCAGCGCAACAGATCGGCCTCTAAAATCCGGTCGGGATCAATTTCGCTAAACGTGACGCTCGCAGAGCGTTTGATGTAGATCTGCGGAACGTTTTCCTCAGGCGCACCTACAATGGACTCCGGCGTGCCAGTGAGTTTTGCGAGCTTTCTCAAGCTCTCGTGGATCATGAGCGGATGGTCCCATTCCCGGATCCGCTTGGCGATCGTTAAAACCAATTCGTTTTTTCCGGCTGGAGTATTTACGTTGATCGACTTCGAGAGATGTTTGACCAAGAATGAAAGGTAATCGATACTCCCGTCGAGCAGTTTTTGCCACTCTTCAGGCCCCTTTTCCATCAAGACGAGATCGGGGTCACATTTTTCAGGCAGAACGACAATGAGTACCTCAATCCCCTCTTTCGAAAAGATATTGCCTACTTTTACTGCCGCCTCTTGGCCAGCTGTATCGCCGTCAAAAGCCAAATAGACCTGCCGAACACCCAGATGGATCAATTCTCGGGCGTGATCCTCTCCAAAGGCCGTCCCCTGGCCTGCCACAGTCCAAGCAAAGCCTGAATAAATGAGCCTGAGAGCGTCGAGCTGACCTTCGACAATCAGCGCCCTTCTATCTTTGGCGATTGTCTTGCGCGAATAACTCAGACCAAACAGCACTTTTGATTTCTTAAAAAGTGGTGTTTCCGATGTGTTGATGTATTTGCCGCCAAACGTGTCGGTCTTGTACTTCCTCGCCGAAAAGCCAATGACCGAACCGACGGCATCCCGAATGGGAATCGTGATCCGGTCTGAGAAAAATTCCCGACCTTGTCGATAGAGCCCCGCCTCTTCCAGCAGGCCATCGGTGAATTTATTCTCCCGCATCGCTCTTAAAAATAGGCCGCCCTGTTTCGGAGCTAAACCAAACTGAAAGGTCCGGATAAAGTCGAGATCGATGCCGCGGTTATACAAATAATCCAAAGCGGCATGCCCCTCAAGAGTGTGGAGCAAATAAAAATGATAAAACTCGCAAGCTCGCTCCAGCGCATCCTTCAACAGCGCTTTCGGCGGTCCTTTCGGCTGATCGCTCCCTTGAGCCTCTTCCAACTGAACATGGAACTTCTCAGCAAGCGTCTCGACCGCCTCAACAAAGCTCATCCGCAAATGGGTCATCAAAAATTGAATCGCATCGCCATGAGCCCCACAGCCAAAACAATGGTAATGGCTATCGCCCTTCTGAATGACAAAGGATGGGCTCCGCTCCTCGTGAAACGGACACAAAGCCTTATACGCCGCGCCCGCTCTTTGCAACTTGACATACGGATTGAGCACCTCGACTAGGTCGACGCGCGAGCGCAGCTGCTCTAAACTTTCTCTAGTAAAAGATCCCATCAGAAATTCTCATGGGTGTAAGACCCACCCTTAAATGTGATTCTCTCCCAGCCCCGATTTTTCATATAGCTGAAAACGCGCTTTTCAAACACATCGCCTCGCGGGAAGTGGCTTGAGTCCTCCCGAATTTCTCCATAAATCGGCGCGCGAAAGACCTCTCGTTTCACTAAAAAAAGCTGATCGGAAAAACCTTGTTTAGCGACATAAAATCCGCGACGCTTGCCACTCGACTCGCGCCTCGCCTCATCGACCTTTCCGTTCCAAACGGGATTGGCCACCCGGTAATTAGGCCGCTTTTCCATCATTTCCAAAGAACTTCTCACCCAATCCACCGGCTGATCCATCCTTACGTCGCCTGTCAAATAGAGCAGATAATCGCTCGTGCACTCATATACGGCCGTCAGCGGCCCCAGTGCGTTGTAGTAGATCCAATCGGGGTTGACCCCCTGATAGAGATGAGCATCGCTTCCCATCCGAAAATCCCCTCTTTTCAGATGAAAAAAATCGAGAACCGATTCTTGCGCGACGACATAGCGGCTCAAAACGCCCCGCTCGACCCACGCTTGAGCTGCCCGCTTGACCGCCTCTAAATCAACCACATTGTTGATCACCAAAATCCGCTCAGCAAATGGAAAGCAGTGGTTCTCAATTTGCTTTACGGGCAAGTACTCGGGATCAAGCAAGATCTGCCGCCAATCTTTTTCCCAGACAGTGGTGGCAAAGGTGACGGTGGGTAATGGCTGTTTTTTCTTCCAAAACATCTGAATTAGTATAGCACCTAGCAAAGAGCTACATCAAGACGCAATCTACATCAGCGGCATGCTTTTGATAGCTTTCATATTGCAATCGCTCCTCCTCATCTAGAAGACCCTCCGCCACTTCCTCAAAACAAGCCTCATACAACTGGGGCGTACAAAACTCCAAGTTAGGATTGACAGTTCGTAGAATTTCTAAACCCTTACGATAATAGGCTAAAGTATCACCTAACTCTTCAAAACAACTTTTAAATGTTCCGTCTTCTCTTTTCTTAAATTGGACCGAAAAGAGCCAATCGGTAATCGGCTTTTTCTCTAGCGCTGACTGCTCAATAGCTGTAAATAAAAATCCCGTTAGAAAATAGATTCGATTCGCTTTTAAATGGATCTCTTCCTTCAAATCACCGTAAAAATTAAAGCTTCCATCATCTGTATAAGGTACTTTTAAGAGATTTCGCTCTTGCCCCGGTGCTGCAAAGCTCCAATCATTATCTATCAGTACAACACCGTCTAAAGAAGGCAGCGCGAGAACCGATAGGTCTTTCCGATGAATCCCAGACAATCCAAATGTCACATATTGCATTCGCCAATTTGGATAGGTCTCCCCCTGCCGAAGATGTTGCTTTGAAAAAATCTTGGTAATCTTCTGAATTTGCTCTCGTTGTTCACCTTCCAGAGTTTTTTCGAGTAATTGTTGGACAAAAGATACATTTCGCTCTTCTTGTGCCGAGCTAAAAAAACAAATATCGATCTTGTTTTGATAAAGAAGTTTTAAAAGCTCCTTTACTCCAGGAAAAACAATGTGAGCTTTCTTTGCTGTGATTAAAAGCCCTTTCTTCAACCCATAAGCCGCTAACTTCTCGTCGTCTTTCCCTATAGGATAGGCGAGTACGTCGTCAATATCGAAAACTAGGTGAAGGTTGGGAGATGATATTAGATGCATATTCGACCTACTACGAAGAACGGAATAGAAATCTTAACAGAAAAAACTCATAATCCGGAATTCAAAATCAAAGCATCAAAAATACTCAATGGCAACTCTTTTAAAAATAGAAAGAAAAACCCCTGAAAAGCCTCTGGTAATCGGGTCGATTTACCTATGCCATTTTACTATTCCAGAAGATTTTTCTTCAAAAGAGCCACTTCACGTGAGAATCCAAACATTTTTGACTCAAATTCAGTTGTTTAAAACCTTTCCAGAAAATCTAGGAACTCTGTATTGGAATTTTGGACCCGCTACTGAACAACCGAGAGATAAACCTCGTCTTTATTTAAGCTACTATGGGAAAAAAACCCATGCTATGCAGGGTTCTTTTCTCCGCAATCGGATCAAGAATTTCCTAGAACAGCATAGAGTATTGGCGATTACGAATCCCAATTCCTTGCTCGAAGAAAAAAGCGAACTGCCTCTCGAGGACTATTTCAAATTGCTGCACAGATCGTGAAAAGAATTTCTCTTAGTCAAAAATATGCGCAAACCATACCATACTGCCCTGCTTAACTCACAGGAATCTTATGGCAGCTATTACAGGAATTAAAAAGAGGATTGGGTGCCTCTCATTCGCCTCCTCCAAAAAAATTTCGCCCCGTATTGCAACAGATGTTTATTTGTGCTTTTGAACTTAAGAATTCGCCACAGCCTCAAGCGGAAGATAAGATTAATGAGTTTCTCGCCAATACAAAGTTTTTTGAGAAAATGGGCAGACTATGGGGGCCTCTAGAGTGGAGATACGATGAGGGTCTTCCAGCACTCTATCTCAATACAAGAAAACCGTTAACAGAGGATGAACGGAAGAACGTTTTAGACATGTGTGCGCTATACCTGCGTACCATTGTCCTTTTTGCCGATTATGATAACCTGTATGAACATGTTTAAAAAACATTAAAAAGCTTCGATCTGGCATACTAGTAGCTATGACAACTCCGATGATGGCTCAATGGCATGCGTGTAAAGAGAAGGCGCCCGATGCGCTTCTTTTTTTCCGCCTGGGCGATTTCTATGAAGCCTTCTATGACGACGCCAAATTGATGTCGAAAGAGGTGGGCCTGACCTTGACGGCTCGTCAGGGCATTCCGATGTGCGGAGTTCCGTTTCATACGGCCGATAGTTATTTGGATAAGCTGGTTGCAAGAGGGCATAAGATCGCCATCGCCGAGCAGACCGAAGAGCCGAAAGAGGGAAAAGGGCTGGTCAAGCGTGAGATCGTTCGGATTGTCTCGCCTGGGACCATTGTCGGCTCGCAGCTGCTGACCGATAAGAGAAATAACTTCATCGCCTC
This sequence comes from Chlamydiota bacterium, assembly GCA_048498835.1. GTDB lineage: Bacteria > Chlamydiota > Chlamydiia > Chlamydiales > SM23-39 > CAITMJ01. The sequence continues at coordinate 31,351 of JBEHXF010000014.1, forward strand.
GATTACGCAGTTGGGAACGCTCTTTGGCTTGGCCATTTTAGATGTGACAACGGGTGAATTTTTGGCGCTCGAGTTGGATCAAGAGGCCGATCTGATCGATGAGCTATTTAGATTGAGACCATCGGAGCTTTTGATCTCGAAAAAATTTAAGGGCGCTCATGAAGCGCTGATTCAAGAGCTCGCTCATAGCCTGACCTTTGCTCTCAATGAAAAAGAGGAGTGGCGCTTCGATCCCAAGACAGCGCAGACGGTGTTACTATCTCACTTTAAAGTCCAGACGCTCGATGGGTTTGGGCTAAAAGGGCAGATTGCGGCGATTGGGGCGGCAGGCGCTTTAGTTGGTTATCTGCAGCAGGAAATGAGTTTGAGACTCGACCATGTCGTATCGATTGTGGTCCAGCCGCTGAAAAATACGATGTCGATCGATCGGTCTACGCTGCGGAATTTGGAGCTGACCGAATCGATGCATGATGGGAGCGAAAAAAATACGCTCGTGAATCTCTTGGATCAGACAGCAACTCCCATGGGGGGAAGGCTGCTGCGCCAGTGGGTCAAACATCCTCTGTTATCTCTGCCAGAAATCGAGAAACGACAAAATGCCATTGCCGATTTTCTAGCGCCTGAGGCCTATTTAGCGAGAGAGCAGCTCGAAGGAGTGCGCGATTTGGAGCGGCTGATGATGAAAATCGCCGCGCGCTACGCGACTCCGCGCGATCTCCTCGCACTGGGACTTTCGCTTGCAAAATTGCCGCTCTTAGCCCAAGCGCTGCAAACTTTTACTGCGGAAGAGATCGTCTCTCACCGAGCTCATCTGCACGATCCGATTTCGCAAACCATCCTCACTCGACTTTGTGATGCGCCTCCCCTCCGAATGGGCGAGGGGGAGATTTTTCGAGATGGCTTTCATCCAGAACTCGATCGGCTCCGGACCCTCTCTCGCGATAGCCTTTCCTGGATGAATCAGTACCAAGTCAATTTACGCGAACAGACAGGTATTAAGACTCTGAAAGTTGGCTATACAAAAGCTTTTGGCTACTACATTGAAACGAGCCGATCGCAAGGCGAAAAAGTTCCCGATTTTTTCCAGCGCAGGCAAACTCTCGTCAATGGAGAGCGGTTCATCACGGATGAGCTGAAGAAATTTGAACACCAAGTCCTCACAGCCGAAGATCGAGCCCGCGCGCTAGAAGCACAACTCTTTGAAGAACTCCGAACAGAAGTGGCGAGCCACGCAGCTGCCATTTTCGCCTCAGCCAAAGCCATTGCTAGGCTCGATGTGCTCTTGTCGCTCGCCTGGATCGCAAAAGAGCATCGTTTTATTCGCCCAATTCTCGACCATTCCAACGTTCTCGATATCCGCGAGGGGCGCCATCCGATTGTCGAGCATTCGATTGGAAGGTCTTCTTTTATTGCCAACGATACCGTTCTTTCTGACCAAAGTCAGCTGATGTTGATCACCGGACCCAACATGGCCGGTAAATCGACCTACATTCGACAAGTGGCTCTCATTGCCATCCTCGCTCAAATTGGCTCTTACGTCCCGGCCACCTCAGCTCATATTGGCCTGATCGATAAAATCTTCTCGCGCATCGGCGCGAGTGATGATCTCGCCCGGGGACAATCGACCTTTATGGTGGAGATGGCCGAGACAGCAAATATTCTCAATAACGCGACCTCTCGCTCGCTCGTCCTCCTCGATGAGATCGGCCGCGGCACGAGCACTTATGATGGGATCTCAATCGCTTGGGCTGTCGCCGAATATCTCCTCACCACACCGGGCAAACAAGCGAAAACGCTCTTCGCCACTCACTACTGGGAGCTCACTCGTCTCGAACAAGAGATCAAGGGCGCCGTCAACTACCAAGTCGCCGTTCAAGAAACAGCTAATGGCATCGTTTTCCTCCGCAAGATCATTCGTGGAGGCACCGACAAAAGCTACGGCATTCACGTGGCCAAACTCGCCGGTCTCCCCTACAAAGCGATCAAGCGAGCAGAAGAAATGCTCCTCCAACTCGAAGCCTCAGGCGCTTCGCCCAAAAAGAAGCCAAAAAAAGACGAGCAGCTGTCGCTACTCCTTCCAGAGCATCCCATTCTCGATGAGATCCGCAAGCTCGAAATCGAAAAGCTCACTCCGATCGACGCACTTCTGCGGCTCCAAAAACTAAAAAGCTCTGCGAATTGACAAAAAAAAGACTAAGGCAGAAGATTTCCGCGCTTAAAAAGGAATTCTATGCTGTTCAGTTCGCTCTTGTTAACATGGCTTGCCTACACGGCTCCGACTGTCCATCTTGTCCCTCCGATCCTCACACCTGAAACCATTAGCGAAAAGATCTCGTGCGACCGGCCGATGCGCAACGGGAAGTTCAACATTTCAGTCTCTGAAGAAGAGGGTAAAACTATCGTTCATTGCTACGGCCATGGTGGCGCTGGTTGGACCACTCTCTTTGGTTCGGTGCAAAAAGCGATCGAGCGCTACGAAGAGACCTTTCCCAATCGGATTCTTCCGATTCGTGTGATTGGTTCTGGCTGCATGGGCCTAACTGTCGCAATTGAGCTAATCCACCGAGGCTACAATGTCGTTGGAATTACGACGAAAAGCCTCTATGACATGCCTTCTTGGAGAGCGGCTGGCTATTTCGCTCTCGTCTCCGTTAAAACCTCAGCGGAAGAGCAAGAAGAGCTCAACCAAATCGGCCTCAATACTTTCCTCGCTTATCAAACGATTGAGCAAGGACTCCATCCCTATCTCACCGCCGATGCTGTCAAATACATGCCGGTCTACTGCAGTGAAAAAACAGGATCGGGTGTTGAAGATCTCGAAGCTAAAGGTTTGATACCGCCACGTCGCGCCGTCACTCTGGACTTTGGCAACGGCGTGCAGCATGAGCATTTTAATGAGTTTTGGACTTACTTTCTCAATACCTCTAGACTCATGCATCAACTTCTCGCTGAAGCTGAGCGTCTCGGCATTCCCATTGAGCATAAAACCGTCCAATCTTTCACCGATCTCGAAGAACCCGTTCTCTTCAACTGCACTGGTTTAGGCGGTCGAGAACTCAACCTAGATCAGGAGATGATCTCCGTGCGCGGTCATCTCATAACCCTGAACCAACAAGCAGGAACGGGCCATATGGATTACATGATCTACACTGATGTGGAACAAGAAGGGAAAGCCGAGCGTGTCTATCTCTTTCCCAAAACAAGCTCTATCACTCCCGATCACACAAGGGGCATAGATTGTTTTGGCATCCTTGGAGGCACCTTTATCAACGGCGTCGACACTTTGCCAGATGCGGAGAGAGAAGCTCTGGATCAATTAGAATTTCAAAGACTCTTTGATCGTAACTTCCAATTTTTTCATGGAAAGAAAGGTTCCTAGTTTGACAAGAATTTTTTTAAGTCACATACTTTCGCGCTTTTAAAGTTGAGGCGTATTGATGTTTGCTTGTCTTTTTTTCCTGGCACCCCTTTTTCTCGCCCCTACTCTTGAAGATCTCCCCAATCCATTCTCCTATGCTGAAAACTTCTATTTTCAGCCTGACACAAGGACCTTTTCCCACACCGATCAGAGAACGCTAGAAAAAATTGGCAACGATCGAGATAGACGAGGCTACTCGTTTAAGCATCAACCAATTCCCCGCAAAAAAGCGATTCGATTTCCCGGGACTACGCTTTTCCTCTTTGAGGACTCTCGGACGATTTATGCCAGCTACCATTTTTTTCATGTTTTGGAACACATCGTTGGCGATTGGTCATTCTACGGTGATCAACACTTCGAGGATGTTCGCTTAATCGTCCTCGGTTCCGGCGGAGAAAAAGACTGGGTCTACGACGGAAAGGTGAGTCCCGTCATTTGGGAAGGGCCGAACGAGATCAATAAACATCTGTTCAAAGCTCTATTTCCCAATGCTGAAGTGCTGACTTGGCTCAAATTTCTCGATAGATATAAAACTAGACCAATCTGCTTTGAACGGGCTCTTTGCTCCGATCGAAGCCTCTCCTTTTTACATTCCGAAAACCTTCAATTAAAACGGATGCTCGGCTATGCGCGTCACTTTTTCTCGAAAGAGGCTCTGCAGCGCTTAGCCGATCGGGTCCATGCTTATGCTCAGACCCAGTTCCATCCGAGCGATGCGATACGGGTGACCTATTTGAAGCGCCAGCCCCCGCGATACTTAGCTCCGCATATAGAAGAAGAACTACTTTCTGCCATTGCCCATCTTCCAAACGTCTCTCTTTGCGTCAAAGACTTTATCCACCTTTCCTTTCAAGAGCAGATGCAGATCATCGGCAATACCGATGTTTTGATCAGTGTCCATGGGAATGGATTGAGCCACGTTCTCTTTTTACCTCCCACAGCAAAAGTAATCGAAATTTTCCCACCTAGCACTCACACCCTCGATTACCGAATCTATGCTGAGGCAAGAGAATTGGACTACACTGCCCTCATTTCCGATATCGGCGTCATTTCACGCGAAGAGTCGTATCGATTAAACATGCGGGGAAATTTCCATGGAACAATCGAATCTCTCGATATCCAACCCATTTTAGCTAAAATAGGATCCTCTCTATGAACGGTATCGCACCAGCCGATCAAGCCATATTGCAAGCCTTAAGAGAAAAACTCGAACAGCTGCCTCCTGATCAAAATGGCTTTGAAGAGGCCAGGAAAATCTCTCTAAAAGACTATCAAGTTGCCCGGCGATGTTCCTATGAATTGTCTACACAGATCCACCAAAAATTTGGACTCGAAGAACATCTCGAAGAGATAGAAAAAAAATACCCCGGCCTTCTTGGAAGGATCAACCGCCTCAGCGATCAAATCTTGAAATTTGTTACTGTGAACACTCTTCGCCATCCAAACACCATGGAACTCGATTATTTATTTCAGCCAGACGAAAAATTAATGGAAGGCAGCGTTCACCATTTCCCCACTGAGCACACCAGCCAATGCATCGTTCACTACCGACTCAATCAAATAGAAGAAGAGCGCCCTGACTTGGTAGAAAAAGCAAAAACCCAAAAAGTTGAATCTTCTATATTACATGATTATATATTTATGAGTGTCGGGAAATGGAGAACTCTTTCCCCTAAAGAACTGAGAAAATACGCGAAAAAGTTAAAGATAAAAAGCCTTAGTTTCCTCACTGATAATCAAATCGCATGCCTACCGCTAGACACATTATCCACCCCACAAATCAATGCAGCGCTCGCAGGTCCTACCGAATCGAAACGATCGTTTTTGCGCCGCTATAACCGGATCTCCAATGAAATGAGAGACCTATGCGCAACTCAACTGAATTACGAACATTTACAGATGTTAGATCGGATTGCCATTGAAGAGTTGCCTATTGAACGATTTGAACTAGCAACTTTAAAGGCGCATTTTGGCGGCGCAGAGAATCGAGAGCGATTTAGTTGGTTGACAGAGCGGCAAATCCTAAAAGCGATCGATAAGCTGATTTGTTGTGTCGGTGGCGATCAAATCCCAGATGCAGTAATTCAAAAAATAGAACCTGACCAACTCGGCCTAGAAGCCGCTCCCGAAATAAACCGATGGCCCTATAAAAAAATCCATCTCCTTCCAAGAGAGGTAGTTTATCATCTGCGGCGGGGGCTTAATTTGGAACAGATTCAATTCCTTTCCCCCAAGCAGCAGGAAGAGTATTTCGAAGACATTAGAAATCATCAAGAACAGCCTGAGCTTCCGAAAAAAGGTTGTGTGGTTCAGTAGGGTCTTTGCTACAATCGGGTCATGCCATTTGAGCCAAAGAGCCTGACTCTTTATCCTGACCAGCCTGGCGTCTATCTGATGAAAGACGACAAGGGGGCTGTTTTGTATGTGGGAAAGGCGAAGAATCTGAAGGCCCGGCTCAAACAATATTTCGCTATTTCTGGCGACCAAAGGGAAATGATCCCTTATCTAATCGCGCAGGTCGAAGAGATCGACACAATTGTAGCTTTGACTGAAAAAGATGCGCTGATTTTAGAGAATAATCTCATCAAGAAGCATAAGCCCAAGTACAACGTCTTGCTGAAGGACGATAAGACCTACGTCAGCTTGATGGTGACCAAACACAAATGGCCCATGATCCGTTTGGTCCGCTTTAAGGGCAAACCGAAAAACGATGGGGTCTATTTTGGTCCTTATACGAATGCCTTGGCGGCTAGGCAGACGTATGATCTGCTGATTCGCCTCTTTCCGTTGAGACAATGCTCGGATGGAGAACTGATGTCGCGGGTGCGCCCCTGCTTGCTGTATGACATTAAACGGTGCATTGCTCCCTGTGTGAATAAGTGCACAGAAGAGGAATACCGGACCCATGTCCAGGGCGCTATGAAGGTTTTGAAGGGGCAGGATAAAGAGGTGGTCAAAGAGCTCAAGCGGAAGATGAGCGAGGCATCGGAAGCGCTCGAGTTTGAAAAAGCGGATGCCATTTTGAAAATGATTCACCAGATCGAACATGTGACTACAGTCCAGCATGTCGATAACCCGTTTGCCAAGGACTGCGATGTAGTGGGGCTTTATCGAGAGGCAGATACGGTCTTGATTGCGCTATTGATTTTTCGAGAGGGAAAGATCATCGGATCCGAGCATTTTAGCTTCAATCGGATCGCGTCTGATGATCCAGATATCATCGAATCTTTTCTCCTCCAGCATTATAAATACCAGACGAAGTTCCCCAGCGAGATTCTCGTGCAGATGGAATTGAGCCAGGCAGAAGGAGTCGGAGAAATTTTATCTGAATCGGCGCAGAAAAAGGTGGTGATTGCCGCTCCGAAAATTGGAAAAAAACGAGATCTGATTGAGATGGCTCTTCGCAATGCAAAAGCGCTCTTTGTGCGAGAACAAGATGCCCGCTCATTGAAAGAGAAAAGGCTGCTCGATCTGCAAGAGACATTGCAGCTCACTCGATTCCCCAGACGAATCGAATGCTTCGACACGTCCAATATCTCAGGGACCGATCCGGTGGCGAGTTTGGTTTGCTTTGTGAATGGAGAAAAGGATAAATCGCGGCAGAGATTTTTTAAGATTAAAGAGACGGTGACTGCAGATGACTACACGGCGATGAAAGAGGTGATCCGACGCCATTTTGTGAAAGAAAAAGAGAAGAACGACTTTTGCGATCTTTTGATTGTCGATGGAGGGAAAGGACAGCTAAATTTAGCCCTCGACATCTTAAAAGAGCTCGATATCGCCTGGGTCGATGTCATTGGCGTAACAAAAGAATCGGCGCGTCATGACAAAGGACTGACGCAAGAAAAAATCTATGTCCCCTACCGAAAAGATCCCATTCTCATCGATCCAAGATCACCCCTTCTTTTCCTCTTGCAGACGATTCGCGATGAGGCGCATCGGGTAGCTATTGAATACCATCGAAAGCGGCGCTCAAAACGGACCATCTCTAGCTCACTCGATGAGATTCCTGGCATCGGGCCGGTCAAAAAGAAACGGCTTCTTCAGAAGTTTGGGAGCGTTAAGGCCATTAAAAATGCCTCGATTGAAGAGCTTCAATCGGTTGAGGGAATCAACCAGTCTGATATTAAGAAGTTAAAATCTTTACCGTAAAAGGGCGGCGATAACCAAATCGCTCTCTTAGTAGTGTTCCTACATGCTCTTCGGTTTGCGAGAGAATTTGATCTGATTCTTCGTCACCCATCGGTTCGAGCTTCATGCCAAAAGCGATGTGGCGTCCTCGCACAATATCGACCTGTTGCAGCTGCAACTTGGAAGCGAATTTCTTTTCTAGTTCAGCAGAGACCGTATGAAGAAGGATTTTCTCATCGACGGCAAGAGTGTGTTTCCCCATCCGAATCACGAGGTAATAACCTCGGCTTCCGGCATAAAATCCGATGAGAAAAAGAAGCGATAAACCAAGGAGGCCAAGTCCCGCTTGGGTCAAGGCCTCAGGGCGATTGAGAAGAGCATCAGATAAAATAAAACGAAGCTTTGGCACATAAGGCAGCGCGAGGAGAAATCCCGCAGCTACGACAAAAAGAAAAACAGCAAAAGCCTGTAGGGCCGAAGCGATCGCTTGTCTCATTAGAAAGTCTCTTCAAGTTCAGCAGTTTGACTCTCTTCTTCTGATGGAACGATCAGATCTTTGAAGATCACATGGACCGAACCGACGTGCAGACCCGTCCATCGACTCACCTCTTCAGCGAGTTTTGTCTGCACTTCATCTGCCTTTTCAGGGATCGAAAGACCATATGCGATATTGATTTCGACTCGAATATCGACCGATTGTTTTTTCTGATCTTGTTCGACATAAATACCCTTGACTCTTTCCAGATCGCGGCCGAGCAAGCTGTCGATTAAATTACCCTCTAACAGACCAATGCCTTCAATTTGTGCGAGCGATTGCAAACAAATAGCTTGAAACACTCTTGTTTCGATGTCACGGATGAATACCGTTTCAGGAAGCTCAATTTCTCTCGTGTCCATATTCTTAAGTTGATCAAACATCTAGCACCTCATAAAAATGGCCGAGTATATCATACTCTCTTCTCCATGGAAACTTTTTCTCCAACCGATTATGATATTTACCAGTTCAAGGAGATTTTTGCATGGTTGGGCCAGACGTTAAGACACAGGTTCTATTTTCTTTTCTCGCCGCATTCACTTCTGCCTATTTCGCCCACAAACGGGGACGCAATCCCTACCTATGGTTTTTTCTCGGTGGTGTGTTTGGCATTTTTGGACTCATGGCGATTTTTTTCGCTCCCCGAAACAGACCAAAGCCCCTTCCGCCCATCAAACTCGAGCCGCAGCCCTATCTCGTAGGACCAGTAGATAAATTCTGGTATCACCTCGACCCAAGCCATCAACAACAAGGGCCAATGAGCTACCAGGCCATTACAAAAGCGTGGAAAGAGGGAAAAATCAAGCCATCGACCTATATTTGGCACGAAGAGCTAGTAGATTGGAAACCGTTAGAAGAGATCGTTAAGATACAAGCCCCCTCCCCTTGAGATAGGGGGCCTTAAGATGCTTACCAGGAAGCTTTTACGACGCCTGGGATGAGACCCTGGTTCGCCATTTCGCGGAAGCAAATACGAGACATTTTGAATTTACGTAGGAAACCACGGGCACGGCCAGTGAATTGGCAGCGGTTGTGGAGACGTACTTTAGAGGAATTTTTTGGCATTTTGTTGAGAGCATCAACAGCTGCGAGACGCTCTTCGAGAGGTTTGTTCATGTTGACAATGACCGCTTTGAGCGCTTGTCGTTTTTCCCACTTATTTTTAACGATTTTCTCTCGTCGGAGTTGTTTCGCGACTGAAGATCTTGTTGCCATTTAGATTCCTCTTATTTTTTACGGGCAGGCCCTTTTTGGCGCTGCTTACGGTTGGGGTCTTTCTTGTTGATGACATAGATACGACCTTTGCGGCGTACGATGATGTCACCTTTGGATGGATCGGCCTTAATAGACGCTTTTACCTTCATCTTTTTCCTCAAATAGAAAGCCTATCTTTATACCCAACCACCCAATTGACTTCAAGCAAGATATGAATATCTCCCAGCTCTTTCACAGCAAATCAAGCTAAAATAAAGAAAATAATATTAACCGCTTTGAGTAGCCATTAAAA